>DATIGG010000190.1:0-3160 GCA_035454825.1 Thermodesulfobacteriota bacterium
ATGCCCCAGGAGGGAGAAATCGACCTTCTCATTGCTTCAGACTGTATCTCCGAGGGGCAAAACCTTCAAGACTGCGATTTCCTGGTTAATTACGACATCCATTGGAACCCTGTCCGCATCATCCAGCGCTTTGGCCGTATCGACCGGATAGGAAGCTTAAATCAATCCATCCAGCTTGTGAACTTCTGGCCAACGCCAAATCTTGACCAATACATCACGTTGAAGCATCGGGTCGAAGCCCGCATGGCCCTGGTGGACATTGCGGCGACCCTGGAGGAGAACCTTCTGAAAACGGAGGAGCTGGAAGAGATTATCAAAGATGACCTTCGATACCGGGACCGTCAACTCCTTCGCCTGAAAGATGAGGTTCTTGACCTTGAAGATCTGGATGACACACTCTCTTTAACCGAGTTTACACTGGATGACTTTCGGATCGAACTCCTCAAATATCTTGAGGCCAACCGTTCCCTGCTCGAAGGCGCACCATTGGGGCTTTATACCTGCGTCCCGGCACATCCGGAGATCAAAACCATAGCACCAGGAGTGATCTTCTGCCTCCGCCAGAAGACCGGTAGAGAAACAAAGGCATCAGGGGATGTCCCAGACCAGATTAATCCACTGAAACCTTATTTTCTTGTCTACGTTCTTGCCGATGGAAATGTCCGTTTTGGGTTTACTCACCCGAAACAGATTTTGACCATGTACCGGGAACTCTGCACAGGAAAAGGGACGCCTATCGAAGCTCTGTGCAATCTGTTTGATCGCCAAACGCAAAACGGGACCAACATGTCCCATTATGATGCTCTGCTGAGGAAAGTCGTTGAATCCATCGCAGTGACATTTCGAAAGCGGGTGGCATCGACACTCCTCACCAATCGAAATGCTGTGATTCCGGATAAGAGGGAGCAAGCTGATGAGTCTACGGATTTTGAATTGGTCACTTGGCTGGTGATTGAAAATAATCAGTGCTGAATGCCTTGGCGATAATTGTGCTGTTCATGTGAGCGCTTCCGTTGTCACATGCTGTACAGTTGATGTTCTTCCAGGGATTTGAATGAGGTTGAGGTAGTGAACCGAGAGAAAACACTTGTCCCTTTGGAAATGATCGAAGGGAAAATCCTTTTGATTCGCGGGCAAAAGGTGATGCTTGATCGAGATCTAGCCATGTTGTACGGCGTGGAAACTCGAGCCTTAAACCAAGCAGTCCGGAGAAATATAGAGCGTTTCCCTGAAGATTTCATGTTTCGGCTGACGCGTGAAGAGATAATGAGGATATCACAATTTGTGATATCCTCGGTGCGTCCGGGGATAAAAACGCTAAAGTTCTCAAAGAATGTGACGGCTTTTACTGAGCATGGTGTAGCCATGCTATCCAGTGTCCTGAACAGTCCCAGAGCTGTTCAGGTGAACATTCAGATCATGCGGACCTTTGCAAAACTCCGGGAAATCATATCGCAGCATAAAGATTTGGCCAGGAGACTGGATGAGCTTGAAAGGAAATATGACGTAAAGTTCAAAGTAGTTTTTGATGCGATCCGCCAACTAATGCAGTCCCCCTTACCAAAGCGCCGTCCGATCGGATTCCAGGTGGGCGATAGAGAGGAGAAAAGATAATAGAAAGAGATGAACGAAAAGGAGAAAAGATCTAAAGAGGCTATCCAGGCCGCGCTGGCCGCATTTGAATCGGAGCCTCTTGAGCAGGCGTCTTTGACGCTTCTTGACGTTCTTGGATACAGGAGCGAGAAGCGTCTCATCCTTCGTCCAAATAACGGCGCCACCTTTATTGAAACATTCGTTAATCAAAGGCCGTTCAACAAAGAACAGGCATTGCTGGATGACTGGGACACTGTCGATTTCCTTTTTCAGCTCACGGATGCCGAAATTCAATCCGGAGGTCAGGGTTCGCTGCAATTCAGCAGCAAAGGGAAGTTCGAAGGGGCAAACATCGAATCGTATCTCTTCTTTGCGATAACACTTAAGAAGCCCCGCTATACCCGGACCCAGCTTTCCGCTATCACCCGCGCCATCAACCGTTTATTCAGCATGCCGGTGATGCTCCTATTCCGCCACGGTGATACGATCACGTTTTCCATCATTCGCCGCCGTATCCATAAGCGCGACGAATCAAAGGACGTCCTGGAGAAGGTTACGCTGATCAAGGACATCCGTTTTGCCGATCCGCTCCGCGCCCACATCGAGATTCTGAATGACCTCTCCCTGCCTGCCCTCTATGATGAGTTCTACTTTCACAACTTTGTCGGTTTGCATCAGGCCTGGGAGAAACGTCTTGATACTTATGCTTTGAACGAGCGGTTCTATCGGGAGATTGCAGACTGGTACTTTTGGGCAAGCCAGCATGCTGATGTTGTCTATCCGCGGGATGTGAAGACAGAGGACGGACAGTCAATCTTCCTTATACGTTTGCTTACGCGTCTGATTTTTTGCTGGTTTCTTCAGGAGAAAGGTCTCATCCCGAGGGACCTTTTCCGGAAGCGCATAGCTGAAAAGATGCTCCATGATTTTTCGCCGAAAGCGGGAACCTACTATCAGGCCTTTCTTCAGAACCTCTTTTTTGCCACTCTCAATCAGGACCTTGAAAAGCGGGATTTCAGACACAAGTACCCGGCTACTCGCAATGGCAACAGAGGAGTTACGAACCTCTACCGGTATGCCAACCTTTTAAAACATCCCGAAAGTCTCCTCGATCTGTTTAAGTCTGTTCCGTTCGTAAACGGGGGCCTTTTTGACTGCCTTGATGAGGTCTATCAAAACAAGGAAGGATTGGCGACCGTCAGGCTTGACGATTTTTCTGAGGAGAAAAAGAATTTTCTTTGCATCCCCAATGAGCTTTTTTATGGAGAAGAGCGGGAGTTGGATCTCAGCGACGTCTATGGTGACAAACGCCGGAGAAAAGAAAAGGTATCGGGACTTATTGAAATCCTGAACCGATATAAATTCACGGTCGAGGAGAATACACCGCTTGAGCAGGAAATCGCCCTTGATCCGGAACTCCTGGGAAAGGTTTTTGAGAACCTTCTTGCCTCCTACAACGAGGACACCCGGACCACTGCACGGAAAGCCACCGGGTCCTTTTACACACCACGGGAAATTGTCAGCTTCATGGTGGATGAAACGCTGATTGCTCACCTGAAGGAGGTGC
>DATIGG010000191.1:0-6478 GCA_035454825.1 Thermodesulfobacteriota bacterium
TGATCGAAGATATCTTCGCCCTTTAAAACTTCTAATCGGATCAGATCAGATCGAAGGATCTGAAAATCCTTGATCCTTGCGATTTCTTCGGTCACCGGACTTTTCCAGCTCCCCGGAAGGCCAACAGAAATGAGGACGCAATCCTTCGGGACTTCTTTTTCGATGATTTCTTTAAAACTCTTCTCCACGGTTCAGCTCCTCTATTGAAGCAAGCACGAAACACGTTGCTTACTTTAACGTCTGCAAAGTCTCTAATACAACCTTGTGTAATAATCCATTGGATGCGAGAATCCCGTGGTTTTTTTCCATCTTTATCCCTGAAGAAAAATCCAGGGGATGACCCAAAATATCGGTCACCTCTCCACCTGCCTCCTCGGCGATAATCGATCCTGCAGCATGGTCCCAAACCTTCTCCTTATAACCAGGTTTTGAGGACGAAGGAGCACGCAAATAGAGGGTGACCTCTCCCCTGGCTAAAACCCCGTATTTTGCCTGGCTGTCCATTTTGAGGGAGGTTCTCGAGATATTCAACTTTTGAGCAAGCCTCTGATGGAGAAGGTGGTCCGCATGTTCGGACTCAACGCTCTCTGTAAAAGAAGCATCCTGGGGATGAGTCACTTTCGAGACCGATAATCGCTCTTTTCGCTCTCCCGGCAAGTCGATCTGAACAGAACCCCTCCCCTTTATGGCCAGGAACAGACATCCCTTTTCTCCACCCGGCTGATTCTGATCTGCACAGAGGTTTGGACACGCCAGGATTCCCAGCATTACGGTCCCGTATTCGACAAGGGCAAGGGCAATGGCATACTGGTCGTTCCGAAGAAACCCCTGGGTTCCGTCAATCGGGTCCATGGCCCAGTATCGATCTGCCACAGAGCGGGAACCGAGATCGATCCACGAACAGATGTCTTCCGGCGAGGAACCCGGCATGAAATAATTGACATAATCAGTGACCTGCCCCAGGATTCCTGAGCGATCTGGCTTCCGGATCTCTTCGGAATTTTCCTCTGCAACAATGGCATCCCTTGGAAATTTTTCTTTAATCATTTTGCAGAGGATTGCCTGAGACCCAAAATCTGCGATCGTCACCGGGCTTCGATCGCTTTTGAGAAGGGATTCTTCAACGCCGAGAGCTCTTCTGACCCTCTGGGAGAGTTCAGAGGCCTTTCGAACGGCCTGGACTGCTGTCAAAACCTCGAGGGAGTTTTCATCCACTGAAAGCCTTCTTTCCTCTTCCGGTGGGGCAATGACCATTGGCCCGTGATAAGTGATCATTGATCAGAAATGGATAAATCTTTTGATAAAATAATAAGAGGAGAGGTGATTTCCCCTCTCCTCTCTCTGTTTTGTAAGGTGCCAAAGGTCTAGCACATCACTAACTGTACACACCTCCTGGAACTCAACGAGAAATGGTTTATGACCTGTACCTTCGATTGGCCGTAAAAAATTATTACGCCCTCGCACGCAACCCATTATGTAATATTTTTCAATATCTTACAAGTTTTCATGAAATCCTTGATATTATTTCCGGGAGGCTCTTCCCCCCAAAAAAGACCGTAACTCTTCTCCCAATGCTCAAATACAAAATGACGCTCACTCTCAAGAGAGGCTGAACCGGACCGACCCGAGTCTTTTCGGCAGAACAACTGCCGTCCCCAAATGACTTCGGATGACTTTCTCCTTTTTCAAGCCGAAAAAACTTGATTTCAGGGTTCATTACCGTTCCTTTGATCCCCTGGAACCGTCCCGTTCCATGAATGATTTCACCAGTACTTTTGGCCGTTGTGCCCCCAGTCGTTCCCACAGTGTGGGTTACGATTGTTGAGCCGTCCCTGAAAGTAAGGGTTCCCTGAGGCGACCGTCCCCTAATTCCTTGCCTAACAAAGAAATCATTGACATTCTACGAAAGTAATGCCAATATCCATATGTAATGATAACATTGGAGGTAATGCAATGAACAAGGCGAAAATTACGTTGAAGGGACAGGTTACCATTCCCAAGGAAGTCCGGAATTCCCTGGATATTAAAGAAGGTGACTCTGTTATCTTCGTCATACAGAAAGATCATGCCATTTTGAAGCCCCTTAAGAAAAAGAATTTAAAAGACTTTTATGGGATCCTTCCGGCAACACGACCTTATCCTGGCATGGAATCTGTTCGAGAAGAGGTCCATCATAAATTATCGAAACACCTTCTCGGGAAGGAGAAAGAATGAAGGAAGCCTTTATCGATGCCAATGTCATCCTTCGATACTTAACCAAAGCCCCCCCAGCGATGGCTGAAGCTGCTCTGAACATTTTTAATGAGGCAAGAAGCTGCAAGATATCATTATCGATTATTCCCATTACGGTTGCAGAGGTCGTTTGGGTATTGGAATCGTTTTATGAATACTCAAAACAGCAAATAGCGGAGACGATGACCCAGTTTCTGATGTGCGAGGGCCTCGAAGTGGAAAGTCTGGACCTGTTAATCGGGGCACTGAGCCTATACCACGAAAAGAACCTGGATTTCGCTGATGCCGTCTTAGCAATAACGGCTTTACGAAAGGGACCGAAGATGGTCTATTCTTTCGATCGTCATTTGAACCGAGTTGATGGCCTCAAGAGGTTGGAGCCTGGCCACGGGAATTCGTAGAGACCGGTCATTGAGCCCATGTCTACCCTAAACGCTCCCGAAAAGGAAAGCCCCAACCAAAGTCGGGGCTTTCCAACAATAAAGACTGACATCTCCAGTCTGACGGGCAATAGGTCGGTTGACCCGTTAGTATGGTGCCGAAGGGGGGATTTGAACCCCCACGGGGATCGCCCACCACCCCCTCAAGATGGCGTGTCTACCAATTCCACCACTTCGGCATCCGTTCTTTCTCGAATCCTACTTCTTAGGCTCTGGTACTGGAACCTGTGGCTGAACCGGAACCTGCTGGGTCTCCGCAGGAGCAGTCTGTTCTGGACTTCCCTTCATAACCGAAGAAGCCCTCTGGGTTGAAGTGAAGGCCAGAAGAAGGGAAGTGATCATGAAGACGACTGCAGCAATGGTCGTCAATTTGGTAAGAAACCCCACCGCTCCAGAGGTTCCGAAAATGGTCTGGCTTGCCCCTCCAAAAGCCGCCCCCATCTCCGCTCCCTTTCCTGCTTGAAGCAGAACGATCAAAATGAGGGCAAAACAAACAATCACATGGATAAACGTAATAATAATCATAAAGCGAAACCTCTTTCAATTCTCCCCTTGCCCTCCTTGACTAAGGGAAGCGGGATTATTTCAAAACTGTATATCATATTTCTTTGAATCTGACAACCTTTGAAAAAGTCTCCGATTTCAGGCTCGCTCCTCCGACGAGGGCACCATCAATGTTTTTCTGGCTCATGAGCCCCTTCGCATTTTCGGGAGTGACACTTCCACCATATTGAATCCGAATACCCTCTGCAGTCTCCCGGCTATACAATTTTTCCAATCTCTGGCGGATGAAATGGTGCACCTCCTCTGCCTGCTGGGGGGTTGCTGTCTTTCCCGTGCCGATCGCCCAAACCGGCTCGTAAGCAATCACCATCCTTTTTATTTCTTTTTCTTCTATTCCTCTAAGTCCGCCTTCCAACTGGCTGCCGATAACCAAAAAGGTTTTTTCTTCTTCCCTCTCCTTGAGCGTCTCACCGATACAGAAAATGGGGGTCAGGCCTTGCTTCAAGGCAGCCTTTATTCTTTTATTAACGGTCTCATCGGTTTCTCCAAAGAACTGCCTCCTCTCAGAATGGCCGATGATCACGTACTGACAACCCAATTCTTTAAGCATCAGAGACGAAATTTCACCCGTATAAGCGCCCTTCTCCTCCCAGTATAGATTTTGAGCCGCAAGCCGAATGGAGGAGCCTTCAAGCTCTTTACGGACAGCGTCCAGGGCTGTGAAGGGCGGCGCAACCGCCACTTCGACTCCTTCCAGCCCTGAAATCGAAGCCTTTAACTGATTTATAAGTTCAACAGCTTCTCCGACCGTCTTATTCATCTTCCAGTTTCCTGCAATGAAGGGCATTCTGGCCATCAGTCTCTCCTTGGAGATTTCTGAAAAAGCAGAGAAATCTCTGATTACAACGATTATGAACCGATTACGCAGATTCTAATCAAGAGAAGCTTAAGTAGGCTTCAACGCTCTCTTAAAGCCTCGATCCCCGGTAATTTTCTCCCTTCCAAGAATTCGAGGGAAGCTCCACCACCCGAGGAGATATGGCTGATTCGATCCGCAACCCCTGCCTGGTTCACCGCTGCTACAGTATCTCCTCCCCCAACAATGCTGAAAGCTGAGGAATTGGCTACCGCCTTTGCCATGGCAAAAGTTCCATGGCTGAAAGGCTCTATCTCAAAGACACCCATGGGGCCATTCCAGACGATGGTCTTTGCCGATCGAACTTCTTCTGCAAAATACTTGATTGTTTCCGGACCGATATCGAGGCAGATCCAATCAGCCGGGATCTCCTCATTCTTTACAATCCTATTTCTTGCCTGGGCATCCATCCGTTCAGCGGTAAGGTGATCGCAGGGAAGGATAAATTTGATCTTCCCTTTTGCGCTCTCTAAAAGCTCGAGAGAGAATTGAATCTGATCCTCTTCCACCAAGGACTTCCCCACGTAAAACCCCTTCGCTCTGAGGAAGGTATAGGCCATTCCACCTCCCACGAGGAGTGTGGTCACTTTGTCCAGAAGATTCTGAATCACCCCGATCTTATCAGAAACCTTTGCCCCGCCCATGATGGCGACATAAGGTTTCTGAGGATTTACCAGGGCCTTTTCCAGGCTCTCGATCTCTTTCATCATCAAGAACCCTGCTCCCACAGTCTTTACAAGATGGGCCATTCCTTCTGTAGAGGCATGAGCCCGGTGTGCGGCACCAAAGGCATCGTCAATGTAGACATCACAGAGGGAAGCAAGGGCCTTTGAGAAGGCCTCGTCATTCTTTTCCTCCCCCGGGTGAAAGCGCAGGTTTTCCAGAAGGAGCATCTCACCCTCTTTCATTCCCTCGATCTGTTTTTGAACCTCTTCACCGATACAATCTTTGGCGAAAGCTACTTTTTTCCCTGTAAGTTGGGACAGTCTTTCTGCAACCGGAGCCAGGCTGTATTTCGGATCCCGTTTTGCCTTCGGCCTCCCAAGATGAGATGCCAAAATGGCCTTCCCGCCGGCCTCCCTCACAAACCGAAGAGTGGGAAGGGAGAGAAGGATTCGTGTATCATCCGTAATGGCCCCCTTCTCATCCTGGGGAACATTGAAATCGACGCGAATAAATACTCGTTTTCCTTTCAGATCAATCTGATCCACTGTCCGAATAGGCATAAATAACCTCTCAAATCATATTCTTCATTAACCCAGGAATGCGACAAAATATAACCTTTTTTTCTGGAGGGCGTCAATATTCCTCAATGTATTTTCAGGTTGTTACTGCGCTCATCTTTGAGGTACCGGCGCCCAAAAATCCCCTCTGCCCCTCATTTCATGTTTTACCACTTCACAAAAATAGCAAGACTTGTTATAGTTGGGTCAAAGAGGAGAAGAGCATGGAACGAAAGAATCTTCGAATACGGGATCGGAAGATACTGGAAATGATCCGTGGGCTCTTCCTTGCCTATATTGCCTTTCAAAACATTTACAAAAAACATAAAGAAAAACAGCTTCATTTCTCGGATATTGAACACTGGGTCGACGATCGCGGTCAGAGCCTCCTCTATCTCCTTAAAGAGGAATGCCATGCCCTTTTTCGATATACCGGAACAGGCCCTTTCCACAAGAGAGAATGGCTCCTCGACTTAGCAATAGGGTCCATCTTCCATGAAGCCATGAAATTACGGGAAAATATCTACCAACTCGAAGTCTATCGTCCCCAATATCTCCAATTTAAACTGAAAGCCGGGAATACCCTCTACGAGAAGGATTATTTAACGCAATTTGAAAAGATCATCTCAAGGGCGGAACAGGGAGTGATCGAAGGCATGGAGGAGACACGATCCCTCTTCCACGACGCCAAGGCGCAGCTCCTCGACTACTTTGAGGCGAGTTCCGAAAATCCCTATCTTGTCCGGTTTCTTCTGGAACATCAAACTCTCCTTCAGGAAATCTATGGAAAGAAAGGCGTCAAACAGGTATTCCATCGCCTTTTTCAAAATGGATTTTTAGACGCCTACCGGATGGCAGGCCAGAGTTACTTGGACAGCGAGCACTACGATCTCTCATCTCTCTATTTCTCAAAGGCCCTGAAACTTAATTCCTACAATCCTGAACTGCAATCCCTCTTGAATTTCAGCTTTGGGATGGATGCCTATTACAGAAATAATTACCGTGAGGCGCTCTCTTATTTTTTAAAGTTGTCCGGTCTCCAGCCAGATGGAAAGTTGAAGAGAGAGTATCTGAGAAAAGCCGGGGAGGCCTGCCACAAGATTGCTTCTGAATGGAGAGAAGAGAGACGTCTCAAAGGTGCGGCAAAGGCCCAGTCTATTGCT
>DATIGG010000192.1:0-32323 GCA_035454825.1 Thermodesulfobacteriota bacterium
ATATCCCTTTAAAGTGGGAGATTTTTAAAAAGCTCGATGAAGTGACGCGACAGGAGGTGATCCTTGCCAGTAATACCTCTTCGATCTCCATTACCCGGATTGCCTCAGCCACGAAGAGGCCGGACCGCGTCATCGGGATGCATTTTTTCAATCCTGCACCTGTGATGAAATTGCTCGAGATCGTCCGGGGGCTCGTTACATCAGACGAGACCTTCCGGCTCGCCAAAGACCTGAGCTTAAAGCTCGGGAAGACGCCTCTCGAGGCGAATGATTTTCCCGGCTTTGTCTCGAGCCGCCTCCTCTTCAACTTTATGAACGAGGGTGTCTTCGCCCTCTACGAAGGCCTGGGAAAGGCAGAGGATATCGATGCCATCATGAAAATGGGAGCGAACCATCCCATGGGTCCCCTGGAACTGGCAGATTTTGTGGGTCTGGACACGGTCCTTTCCGTCATGAGTGTCCTTCAGGAGGCATTCGGAGATAAATACCGGCCCTGTCCGCTCCTGGTCAAGTATGTGGAGGCTGGATACTTGGGAAGGAAGACAGGAAGAGGTTTCTATTCCTATGGAGAAAGACGATGATTGGATTTGATCTGACAGCAGAACAGAAAGTCCTTCAGGAGAAGGCAAGGAAATTCGCGAACGAGGTGATTCTTCCTGTAGCCGCTAAATATGACCGGGAGGGGACTTTTCCCCTCGAAGTCATGGAAAAGGCTCATCAGGAAGGGTTCTTCACCCCTCTCGTCCCCAAGGAATATGGAGGCCAGGGCTTAGGAGTTCTGGACAACTGCATCATCTCCGAGGAGTTGGCAGCAGGCTGCATGGGGATGTATGTTTCGATCTTTGTCAGTACCCTGGCCCTTTATCCTATCATCAAGTATGGGACGAAAGATCAGAAAGAACGGTTTCTCAAGCCTTTCTGCTCGAAATTCAGCATCGCCTCTTACTGCCTGAGTGAAGTTACGGTAGGGTCTGACCCTGCGTCGATGAGAACGACCGCTGCCCTTGATGGCGATCATTACGTCCTCAATGGGACGAAGATGTGGATCACCAATGGAGGGTATGCCGATTTCTACCTCGTTTTTGCAACAGCCGATTCCCAGAAGAAGCATCACGGAATCATCAGCCTCATTGTGCCATCCAGCCTGGAAGGAGTGAGTCACGGAGAGCCCATCGATAAGATGGGCCAGAGGGCTTCGAACACGACGGCTGTGATTTTTAAGAATGTGAGAGTCCCCAGAGAGAACCTCTTGGCCGGGGAAGGGGAGGGTTTCAGAAAGGCGATGGTGGCCCTTGACATCACCCGGCCTATGATTGCCATAGGAGCGGTGGGCATTGCGCGGGCAGCCATGCAACTGGCCACCCGTTACGCCATGAAACGGGTCCAGTTTGGAGTCCCGATTGCCCGGCATCAGGCCATTCAGTTTATGCTGGCCGATATGGCAAAGGACATTGAGGCGGCAAGGCTCCTTGTCCATAAGGCGGCATGGTTGGCCGATCAGGGAAGGCGGAATTCAAAAGAAGCGGCGATTGCCAAGGCCTTTGCTGGGGATATGGCCATGCGGGTGACCACGGATGCTGTTCAAATCTACGGGGGGATGGGATATACCAGGTGGCATCCTGTGGAGAAGCTGATGAGAGACGCGAAGGTCATTCAAATCTATGAAGGATCGGCGCAGGTCATGAGAATGATCATCGCCCGACATCTGCTCCAGGAAATGGAAAGAATGGTTTAGTTTATTTCCGCACGGAGAGTCCATGGCCTGTTTGTGTTTCGGTCAGGAGAGAGGAAATTTACTTCTAACTATTGGAAATAACATAAGTCTTATGAATTGATTTTGGCAAAATTCATGTTATCATTATTTTAAATAACTTTTTTGAAGAGTGAAAACATTAAACCTTTCAGAAACATTTTGATTAGGCTCTCGCTGGTTGCGATTGGAGCTGCCTTTTCTCTCCTTCTAAGCCTCATTCCTTCCATTGCCGAAAACCATCAGTTCCCGGGTGAATACGGAGAAGTTATCCACCGATCCAATGAAAAAAGCCCAAATCAGCTTTTTATTATTGGAATGAGCCACAGAGATTCTCTAACCCGTCTTAACGGAAACAGAACTTCACGGGTGCAGGCGGAAGTTTATAAAATCGGCGACTGGCTCGTCCATGATCAGGGATTACAACTTCTTCTGCCGGAAGGCTTCTTCTCGAAGACACCTGCCAGATTGCAGGAAAAGAAGGTCAAAACCAAAGCGGAGAACGGAAGCAAATGCGGCACCGACCTGTCAGACATGAGAGCAATCGAAGAGAGACTCTCTGACAACAATATTTTTGTCAATGCTGAGATGCTGTTGAACGAAAGACATCACATGCGGATCAGACAGATAGAGGACGAGAAGTCCTATGAGGCTGCTCGAAGCAGTGTCCAGAAGCTGGTCAATTGCGGGAACAATTCAAGGGATTATCTGGCCGTGAAATCAGAACTGAACTACCTGCAGGAAAAAAGGACAGCAGCCATGCTCCAGCGGATACCCGGGGTGATCGATGAAGAGTTCCGGCAGGGAACGATCATAGCGAGAAAAGCCCTTTTCACAATCGGCATGTCTCATCTCCATAAAATCATCGAGTACTTAAACAAGGGTCGAATAAAAATTTTTTCTCCATTAATAGCTTCGAATGAGAGCGAAGATTACATTGCCGACGTGAACTTGCTCAAAGAAGATTTTGGTATCTCCATTGTCATTCCAAGAATGTTAGCGAATGATCAGAAAATTCTCGAAATGAACAAACTGGATAAAATCATATCGCGGTCGAGAAATATGTCTACGATGATGGATTTAGCCCTTCAACCTAATCTAACCAGCAATTAAACTCTTTTTGACTATTTGAATTTCTTAATAAGATCACTCTTGATCAAATTGCAAATAATCAAAAACAAGAGAAAATGATTCGCCATTCGTCCTGAGCTTGTCGAAGGATGAATGGCTCTCTTAGGCATGCTTGTTAAACGAAGGTCCACAAAAAAGCGAGAGGGCGGAATTTAACCCTCTCGCTTTCAATTTCCTGGAGATAGTTGCCCCTATCCTATCAAGACGGTTGGAGGGCATGATGAATGAGCGGTCCGATATCGAGGATGCGAATTTTGGGGGTACGGGTTTGTGGCAATGTGTTGGTGATGAAGATCTCTTCGATAGGCAGCTCGAGGAGGCGCTTTTTGGCTTCGTCAGAGAAGATTCCATGGGTAGCAGCCAGCCGGATGGTCTTTGCCCCTTGTTGAAGAAGAAGTTTTACCGCTTGAACGAGTGTTCTCCCCGTGTCGATGATGTCATCGACGAGAACCACGTCTTTTCCATGGACATCCCCGTGAAGAAGTTTGGCAATGGCAACGTTTGGTCGCGGCCGCACCTTGTCGATCACACCTACAACAGGATGGGTGTTGAGAAGCCCTGCAAGCTGCTTGGCCCTTGAGAGATAGCCTGCATCCGGTGAGATAATCACGTCCGGCGGACGCCTTGAAAGGGCTTTCGCAAAAAGGGGCAGGGCAGAGAGCTCCCTTACCGAGGGGTCAAACGTTTTCCGAATCAAGTCGCTATGGACATCGATCAAGATGAACTGCAAAGGTCTTATCTTCTGGAGCAACTCGATGACCATGATCCCGATGCTTCCCTGACCAGGCCGGCAGGGCCGGTCTTGCCGGGCATAGCCAAGATAGGGAACGACAAAGACCGTTTCCTGTGCGCCATTCTCGCGCACCAGATGATGAAGGGCCATCAGATCAAAAAGGGATTTCGGATCGGGAAGAATAGATCCGACGATACCAATCGATTTCCCTTCCACGTCGTCCCGCAGTCGATATCCATGCTCTCCGTCTGCAAAGTCATAAGTCTCGATACGGCCCAGATCGAAGCCGAGGACCTTAAAGGACCTTCTCAGGTGTTGGGCTGAGGGAGTGAGAAATAGTTTCATTCAGACCTTCCAGAAAAATACCTCAAAGACCAGTCACTACTGAAGGTCCCTATTCTTCTATGATGATGGCCTCCACCGGACAGGAATCGGCTGCTTCCTTACAGCTATCCTGAATTGCTTCAGGAACCTCTTCCATTTTAGTCACAGCCAGATCTCCGGACATCTCAAAGATTTCAGGACAGACGTCCACACAGGTTCCATCCCCCACACATAGTTCTTCGTCAACTCGCACTTTCATCTTTTCCTCCTCTCGACTCTATTGAGCTGTATTAGTCACTCACACTTATTATAAAGCCTAAACAACTTCAAAGAAAGAACGAAGAAAAATGGAGGGGAATTCCCTCAGTTACACCGATGTGTTCCTATTTTCCTTTCGTGTGGATTTTGACGTAGGTGGAACTGGCTTTGGGCATCACAGCCACAAGAGGGGGGGTGACATACTTCGCACTTATTCTTTCGAAGGCCTCCCGGAATGTTTTGACCGGCAGGGTCATCAGGGTTCGGCTTAATTCTTCCTCGACGGATGAATAAAGGTGAACCTTCGCTTTTATTAATGAGCGACACCAGAGAAAGGCCTTATGGTCGCCCATCCTAAAGGTTTCGTTTCTAAAATGTTCGATAACCTCCTGGGGGCTCCTGTTTTTTGCCATCATCCGGTAAAAGGCTTCATCTCCGTGGCCATCCGGACACTCCGCAAAAAAGAAGATATCGCCACCTTGCCGGACGAGGGGAGTGACATGGGCTAAGGCCTTTTGAGCCTGGTAGATATTGATATCTTTGGGATATCCTCCAGGAGAGGCAAGGACCACATCATATTCTTTCGAAGATTTTGTTTCATAGATCGTTCTGCAGAATTCGCTTCCGATTCGTTCGACCTCTATGGGATCTCCACAAAAAATCTTGACGATCCCATTCGTCTCGTTCAGAACCGCATTGACTACCCAATGAACGCCTATCATCCTTCCGATCTCTTCAATATCCTGACGCACCGGATTATTCCGAATTTCTCCGACCACAGCTTGAGGTTGAAAGAGCATGGAATGGTTGGCTTCGATCGTCTGCAATCCAGCCAGACCGATGGCTGCCCCCTTAACCCCACCTGTATAGCCCACAAACTGGTGGGGATCAATCAGGCCGATGACGATACGAAGGTCAGCCTGGTGAAAAATAGGATTTACAAAGACAGGGGTTCCCCGGACGGTATTTCCCAAAAATTTCAGGTCCCTCAGTTTGGCATCGTGAGCAACGACTGAATATTTTCTTAAAATTTCAGGGGACAGGAGATTTGGAAAACGCGACGCTGCCATTGGGGGATGAAGGCCCGAGGCAATCAGGATCCAAATGGCAGAGGGGGCGATTCCTATTCTGTCAAGCTGTTCAAAGATGGGAGGGAGGATCAGGTGATAAGGGATCAGTCTTGTTTCATCACTGATGGCAATGGAAGCGGATTGGACTCCGGAAAAATTGTCGAGGGACCTGTCTCCGAGAGGATTCTGGAGGCTTTGAAGGATTTCTCTCTGGGGATCCTCTGTCAAAAGAACAGAGCTGGGCCGGAAGTAATCCGGCTCCCAGCCCAGGGGAAGATCAAAGGATATCTTCCCTTTTCCATAAGGAAGTTCGAGATGAGTTGTCACTCTTATTTTTTATATTTGGGATTGGCCGAAAAGGCCTGTTTCAACGTGTCGCCACGGAGACCGTTACGCAAAGCCTCAAGGGCCAGGATGTCTTCAGGAGGAACGTTTCCCAGATTCACATTCACGCCAAAGCGCTGAATGAGAAACTGTTGCTGATTTTTAATGGGGGCTTCCCACTCAAGCTTGGTGATGTCATCGACACCACTGATAATGGCCTCCACCTCATCAAGCTTAGGTTTTCCATCTTTGTCGTAGATACCCACACCTTTGCCGGCCTCCCGGGCCTCAACGATGACCTTGTAGGAGCCGTTGGCCAAGTCTGCAGCAATCTCCTCGTGCATCTTGGTGGCAGCAACCTTTTCATCGGGGTCTTTCTTCCCAACCTCTGAAACCACCATGAATCCCATGTCCACAGCTCGCCTGATGCAATCGGCCCGGGTCTTCAGATCGATCTCAATCGTTCCGTCTGAAAATTCGATGGCATTGAATCCCAATTCCTTGCACCGCTTGAGATATTTAGCATAGGTCCCCTGCCAAACAGAGACCTCCAAAAACGTTCCCCCCGGACAGAGCCAGATATCGTAGTCCTGAACCAATTCCACTTTCTCGGCGAGATAGTCGAGGTCGAGGAAGGCGCTGGTCCCGAAGGTCAGTTTGATGAAATCGATCACATCCCCGGCAGAATCAAGCAGGTCCTGGGTCGCATGCAGACCCAGACCCTTGTCAATGATCATGGTGATCCCTTCCTTCCGTGGCTTGGTTGACCGCCCGGGGACGGGCATTTCAAAGACTCCGTCAAATGCTTTTACACGACTCATGTCAGATTCCCTCCATGCAGTTTTTTGCGCCGGCCAAGACAGACTTAACCGGATTTAAGGCAACTTTTTCAACAAAATGGGTCATTGTCTGGAGACGTCGCTTCATCAACTCAGGTGTATCGAGACCTTCGATCGGGATCACATCATAGAGAATCACGGGAGAAGCAAATTTTTCCGTTGCATTATCAAAGAGAAGTTTTACGATCTTCTCTTTCCGGGTGATCGTTTTGACCACCGGGGTGTCGCGGCCCGATTCAATCTTGGCATCCACAATGGTCACCCGGGGATTGAGGTATCTGGGCTTCGCAGCGATGTGGCTCATGTCGATGGCGATTTTGTGGCTCCAGATATCGGATACACTCGGAATCTCAACCTTCAGTTTCTTATTCGCATCTGGGAAATCATAAATCAATGTTCCCAGTCGGATGTTATCATAGAGGGAGCCCATATAGAACTCGTATCCCTGCTGTGTGAACCGGAAGTGGGTCATTTCCGTGCTGAAGATCTGCCAGTCGTCTTCAAGTCCCTTGAGAAGAAAGACTGTTTTTCCGGCACCCGCTCCTCCAACGACCAGGAGGAGGGTATTTCGTGAAGGGCTGAACATCGAGCTAGCATGAAAACTGTAAACCTGATGATGGCGCTCCAGCGTGACCAGAAGATATTTGAAGAAAAGCCCCAGGTTTCCGAAGAGCGAATAACGATTGTCGGAGCACTCCTTTTCGTAGCGGGTGAAATCCCCGGCTGCAAAGAGGACTTTCTCTGTGACTTTAACCTGCGGCTCAACGCTGGGATCGTCAATGGCAATGAAATAGGCATCGAGATCTTCGTGATACGGGATGGGTTCGATGGAGTGAATGTCGGTGAGCAGAGACTCCAAGATCTGTCCTTCGAAATACCGGGGCTCTGTGATCAGTTTTTCATTATTTGAAACGATGCCCATTCGGGCTTGGGCAATTCTTACAGCTCGTCTATGCATAGGACCGTAATCCCCTCCGTTTGGACGAAAAAAGGTAACCCCTCAGTCTTGGGACTGGAACAGGGTAGTCTCCCCTCCGAAGCCTTGAAAAGCGGGTCATTACAGATAGGTTAACCGAGGGATTTTGCTGAAAGGACCTTTTTAAGGCCATCTACCCCATGGCTCATCGCTCAAAAATGTGCCGCTTCAAGTCTTCTCCGGAGAGACCACCCTGTTCCCGCGGATGAATCTCCGACCGTCTGAGGGAATACAAAAAAAAGTTTTTCAACCCGACTCAATATTCTTCAATGCCGACTCTCTGACATTTCGAATGTGCTCCCTCATCAGAGACTCCGCCATTGAAGGGTCTTTTTTTTCCATGGCTTCAATGATATTAAAATGTTCGACCAAAGACTGTTCAGGTCTCCCTTCATGGGTAACCGTTTGGAGGCGAAGCATCTGGACATGGTCGTTGAGGGTATTCATGAGATTGATGAGCAGGTTATTTTTACTTGTCTTGATGACAAAGTTGTGAAATTCGAGGTCAGCGTGGGTGTACTCCTTTGATCGGTCCCTGATATTCGATTCGGAAAAATCTCTAAAAAGGGACCTCATCTGCTCGATCGCCTGCTTGCTGACATTGTCTGCGGCCAGTCTTGCCGCAAACCCTTCAAGGGCTTCCCTGACCATCATGATTTCGGTTATTTTTTCTCTGGAGTGCTTAACAACAAAGGCGCCCCGTCTGGGGATGATCTTGACAATGCCTTCATTCTCCAGGCGACATAGTGTCTCCCGAATCGGAGTCCGGCTGACTCCCAACTGTTTGGCGACGGCCTCTTCATCGATCTTTTCGCCGGGAAGGATCTCTTGAAAGATGATCGACTTCTTGAGGATTTCGTAAACCCTGTTTCGAAGGTTCGGTGATTCAATCAATTTTTCGATTCCGAGTTCCATAATTTTGTATAATGTATGCCATATTACAAAATCCGGTTCAATGATTTTAGGAAAAATTTGTTGACAAAACTTTTTGATGAGTTATTACGGTCTCAAAATTGGCATTGACATAGTCGTTGGAAAATCTCCCCTCGCCCCTCTCCTTCGACAAGCTCAGGATGGTGAGCCTCGTCGAACCCTTTGTCAAATCCCGCGGAACGCGGGACTCTCTTTGGCAAAGGGAGGCGAGGAGGGATTTTGCCAATCAATGCCTTCATTATTATGAGATTGTTAATATTTCAAAAAAGATAAAATCGATACAGGACATGTGGGTGGTAGTAGTGAAGAAGGGCGAGATTTGATGAGTTTCCTCTTCTTTGTTCTAATGATCGTGGCCTTTTTGGCAGGTGTCCTTAAGAGCGGATTTGGCATTGGTGCCGGAATTTTCTTAACACCCATGCTCGCCCTGGTGATGGATCCGAAGGAGGCCGTAGTGGTGGTTGCGCCCATAATGCTCTTTACGGATATCACTGCTGTTTACCAATACTGGCGCCGGTGGAATTTGAAGGATGTTTTCGCTCTTGCTCCTCCTTGCCTGTTGGGTGCGATCGCCGGGGTATTCCTCTTAAATTGGTTTACTCCAGACATTGCACGCCGTGCCATCGGGTTTATTGGACTGGTCTATGTAGGGCAAGAAATAGTGCGAATGGGATTTCGGATGCAGCCTTTCACTCCCAGTCTCATTCGAAGTGTGCCCATCGGTATCGTTGGAGGCGTTGCGTCAGCACTGGCAAATTCGGGAGGAGTCTTTATCTCTACCTATTTTGCCGGACGTCTCGATAAAGAATATTTTGTGGGAACGCTCGTCGTTGTCTTTTTATGGTTAAATGTTACAAAGGTGGGAATGTTTACAGGATTAGGGCTCCTTAATCAGAAATTGTGGGTGACTGAATTTTCCCTCATCCCTCTCATGTTTCTGGGAAGCTTGGCGGGGAAATGGGTCAATACTCGTATTGAGGAAAAGCAATTTAAACGATGGATTTTTGGGTTGATCGTTGTGGCATGCATCAAACTGATCTTTTTTTAAAGCCTTTCCTTGATCTCCCCCGATAAAGTTTGACCCCTAACGATACATGACGACGCGTTGTTGCAGGGTAAAAAAAATGATTGACATCAAAAAATGTATAATGTATAAAATATACAAATTGGATGGCAGAAAAGCATGCAGCGAATCGAACATGCCAACCTCTCTTTAGTCAACCAGGCCTACCGGGAACTGAAACGGATCATCCTGGAGCATCAGATCCCTCAGGGCGGAAAACTGAACGAAGGCGAATTGGCCTCAGCCCTGGGCATTAGCCGAACACCCGTCAGGGAGGCTATCAATCGCCTCGAGAAAGAAGGTCTTGTCGAAATCTTTCCCCAGCGGGGCGCCTTTGTCGTCCGGTTTTCTGAAAAAGACATCAACGAACTATTCTTGATTCGGGAAAACCTCGAAGGCCTTGCGGCCTACCTGGCAGCCGAAAAAATGACGGGGAATGATCTGGTAAAACTTGAATCATGCGTCCAGGGATTTAACGAGCCCTACAGCAAAAAGGATATCCAGCGGTATGCCCGGGAGGATTTCAAATTTCATCAGATGATCGTCATGGTCTCTGATGCCCGGCGGTTGATCAACCTGATTTCTACCCTCCATGACCATATCCGTATCTTTCGCCTTACTACCAAGGGATTATCCAGTCGGATGAGTACCTCCCTGGCCGAACATCAGAATCTCATTGAGGCCCTTCGAATGAGGGACGCAGAAGAAGCGGAACGTCAGATGAGGCAGCATATCCGCCACGTCCGTCACGGCGTCATGGAAAATATTAAATTCTTCCTGGGGAATGGGGAAGGAATTCTTTCTAAATAAAGACATCCTATAAAGGTATAATCCAGAATTCTAACCTGAGGATTATACCAGGAGGGAAAGGAATGGCACCGTTCACCTATCCACTCGTCGAAGAGACAGCTAAGGAGCTTTATATCCGTGCCCTCAAGATCTTGCCGCCCGACGTGCGGGAGGCCTTAAAGAAGGCTTACAACAAGGAAACAAACCCAACGGGTAAGGAAACCCTTAAGACCATACTGCAAAATGTGGAGGTTGCCGACAAGCAGAATATGCTCATCTGCCAGGACACAGGGCTTCCCATTTATATGGTTAAGATCGGCAGCCGGTTTCCGGTGGATGGGGCCCGGATTGCCTCGGCCTTAAAGGAAGGGGCAAAAAGGGCTACGCTTGAACATCCGTTTCGAGGAAGTTCCACCCATCCCGTCACCCGGGTGAATCCTCAGACGAGCGTGGGAGATGGATTGCCGATCATCTACTGGGAATTCGTCCCCGAGAATGACTACTTGGAGATCCTCATGATTCCTAAAGGGTCCGGCTCTGAGAACATGAGCGCCATGAAAATGTTCATCCCCGCCGACGGGATTGCTGCCGTAAAGAAATTCGTTATTGATACCGTTCTGCAATCTGGGGCAAACCCCTGTCCTCCAGGAGTTATAGGCGTAGGAATTGGGGGTACGGCAGACCTGGTGGGGAAGTTAGCCAAGGAGGCCATTGCCAGGCCCGTAGGTTCCCATAACCACGATCCTTTCTTTGCGAAGATGGAAGATGAGCTCTATGAAGCCATTAATTCCCTTGGCTTCGGCCCCATGGGCCTTGGAGGAACCGTGTCCACCCTGGCTGTTCACATCGAATGGGCTTATACCCACATTACCCTGAATCCTGTGGCCGTGAATACACAGTGCTGGCCTGCCCGAAGGGCAAGAGCAAAGATTTATCCCGACGGGAGAGTGGAGTATGGGTTTTAAGGGAAATAGGCAACAGGCAATAGGCAAAACAATTAACCATAGACGGTTGACGACAATCAGACAGGATGGGGGAAGCCATGGCAACGTATCATTTGATGACTCCATTAACAGAAGAAGTAGTAAGAAAATTGTATGTCCGTGATGGCGTGTTTCTTAATGGAACGATTTTTGGCATCCGGGATCTTACACAGATTCGCATCTTTGATCATAAGAAGGATCCGCCAGTTTCCCTTCAGGGAGCGGCTTGTATTCATACCGCTCCAAGCCTTAAAAAGGTTGGAGATCGCTGGGAGAAGATCTGCGTGGGCACGACGACGAGCGGGCGGATGGACCGTTTTACCCCGGGACTGATGGAAAAGTACGGAGTGAGAGCGATCATCGGCAAGGGTGGCCAGTACCAGGCAAGTCTGGAGGCGATGAAAAAGTTCGGAGGTTGTTATTTAGCGATTGTGGGTGGGGCGGCTGCACTTGAGACGAATCAGATCGTTGAGGTGGAGAAGGTCTATTGGGAAGATATTCATCCTGAGGCTCTCTATCAATTCAAGGTCAGGGATTTCGGACCTCTGATTGTAGCCATGGATTCCCATGGAAATCACCTTTATTACGAAGTGAGAGCAGAGGCGGAGAAGAGACTTCCGGAGATCTATAAACGGTTGGGAATAACAAGATAGCGATTAATCTTATAAAATTTTGAAGCAATTATTTATGAGAACTGATTGTAGTCAGACAAATAAACCAACCATCCCCACCCCCACCCTGGCCCTCCCCTGAAGGGGAGGGAAATCGCTATATTCCTCCACCTTCAAGGGGGAGGTCAGGAGGGGGATGGGGCATTTGGGTTTGATTTAAATTTTGAAATTTGAAATTAGGGTTTCGGGTAATGGTACTCAGTTTTCTTCTTGGGATTCTGCCATACATCACCGTTGCCATATTTCTTTCCGGTATTCTGTTCCGGTTCTGGGTCTGGATCCGGACACCCGTTCCCCTAAGAATCGTCACGACCCCTGGTCCAAAAACCAGGATCGGCGTTGCCGGGCGATTAATCGGTGATATTCTCTGGTTCCCAAATCTGCTCAATGCGGATCAACCTCTCTGGGTTGCCGGATGGTGCTTCCACGTCCTCTTGTGGCTCGTACTCCTCAGGCATTTGAGATACTTTCTCTATCCTGTACCCGGATGGATTGCAGGGATTCAGACGATCGGACTCTATGCAGGTTATCTCATCCCGATTCCTTTAGGCTTCCTGCTTGCTCGCAGGTTCCTTATCGACCGGACCCTTTATATCTCCATCCTGGGAGATTATTTCGTGCTGTTTCTTCTTCTGTCCATCACCTTAAGCGGAACCCTGCTTCACCTCTTTTTCAGGACCTATCTCATCGACGTGAAAGCCCTCATCAACGGACTGATCCATTTCAAATACTTGGCCCCGGAGACGCACTGGCTTTTTATCCTGCACTTCCTCCTGGTTATGGGCTTGCTGGTCTATTTCCCGTTTAGCAAGCTAGTGCATGGAGGAGGACTCATTTTAAGTCCAACCCGCAACCAGAGAGCAAACTTTGAAAAACGGTTCATCAACCCCTGGGATTTTTCTGTGAGCTATAGCGATCAAAATCTCTCCACGCCCGAGAAATACCGTGAAGCGCTGGTCGAGGCCAAAGAAGGAGAGAGAGAATGAGGATGCCGATTCCGGTCCCGGAAGTCAGAATTGATGCTTCGAGTCATCTGAAGTGCCATCCAGCCAAGGAAAAGGACATGGTCAAAATCGACCTGCCCAAAGAGCGCGTCAGGGATTGGAAAGAGGCCATGCTGAAGAAGATGGCCGAGGTCCTCGATCGATACCGTTCGGTTCGACTCTTTCTCGACATTTGTGTAAAATGCGGCGCCTGTGCGGATAAGTGCCAGTTCTTTCTGGGGACCGGAGATCCGAAGAACATGCCTGTCGCAAGGGCCGATCTTTTAAGAAAAGTCTATAAACGTTACTTCACGCTGGGCGGAAAGATCTGGGGAAGGGCCAATGAGGCAGAAGAGCTGAATGAGAAAGTGATTGAAGAATGGATGACCTACTTTTACCAGTGCAGCGAGTGCCGACGCTGCTCTGTCTTCTGCCCTTATGGGATCGATACGGCAGAGATCACCATGGCTGCACGGGAGATCTTGGCCGCAGCCGGCTTCGCGACAAAGTATGTCACCGAAGTTGTGTCAAAGGTCTATGACACCGGGAATAACCTCGGCATCTGGCCGGCAGCATGGAAGGATATGTGCGCATTCATGGAAGAAGACCAGAAGGACCTTGAAGGAATTGACATCAAGTTTCCGGTCGATGCCATGGGCGCAGAGGTTCTTCTCATTCCTCCTTCTGCGGATATCTTCGTCAACACCAATACCATAATCGGTTATGCCAAGATGTTCCATGCTGCAGGCATCTCCTGGACGACCAGCACTTACTGCAACGAAGGTGGAAATTTCGGTCTCTTCCTCAATTATGCAAACCTGAAGAAAATCAACAACCGGATCATAGAAGCAGCCCGTCAGCTCAAGGTCAAGAAGATTTATTGGGGCGAATGCGGGCACGCCTGGAGAGCGGGCTTGGCTTATACCCCCACCTTGAGCGGATCCATGGACTTTCTGGAGATCCCCTACCCGGTCCACCTCTGCGATCTGACCTGGAGCCTGATTTCGAAGGGGGCGTTTAAGATCGATCAATCAGCCAATGACGAGTTTATAGTCACCTATCATGATCCCTGCAATGTTGCCCGGGCGGCAGGATATGTTGAGTCTCCCAGGAATATCCTCAAGGCAACGTGCAATCATTTTGTGGAGATGCATCCGGACACGATACGAGAAAAGACATACTGTTGTGGCGGGGGCGGAGGGCTCCTTGCCGATGAGATCATGGAGATCCGCATGGCAGGAGGGAAGCCCCGGGCAGAAGCCTGCCGGGCAAGCGGAGCAAATTTCATGGCCACCCTATGCGCCATCTGTAAAGCGAACTTGCCAGAGGTGATGAAACACCACAAGGTGAATTGCCAGATCGGTGGCGTTCATGACTTATTGGGAAGGGCCATTATTCTTTGAATGCGGATTGTCGAATGCGAATTGCACCCTTTCTATTTCTGTGCATCCTTTTCTTGAACTGTCTTCTCGGTTGTCAGCAGGTTCAGAAGCCGGAGTTGAAAGGAGAGGGACCTCTTGCGGTTGTTGTGCCCCGGGGGTCGACTGCCCCTGAGTACCACGCTCCCATAGAGCGCTGGCGATCCTTTCATATGGAGGCGATCAACCAGGGAGACTTTACGCAGAGAGAGTGTGTGCTCTGTCACAACCCCAAAACAGGCTGCAATAAATGCCATCAATATATAGGAGCAAAAGAGGTCTCTGTGCCTGAAGCCAATCTGTACTGGCCACCTCTCTCTCCTCCCCCTTTGACGCATAAGCGCTAACTTATGAACATCGAGTAGATTTGTGTGAAGATCCCGATAGGGATATTTGATAATAGACCGGCGATTTATCGCGGGTATCATGAACCGTAAGAGAAAGTCCCGTAGGGACCAATGAAATAGGGATCGCGAATGACAAATTCCTATATCAGCCTTTATATGCACATCATTTTCAATACAAAGGGACGACCAGAGACGGCGAGATTCGGAACGTCCCGAAGGGACTTGATTTTTAATCTTATTTCCACCCGGCGATAAATCGCCGGGCTATTGTCACAGGTACGCTCTCACGGGCATTGGCATCGGTTTAAGTTAGCGCTTATGCCCGCCAGGGGAGAGGGGTAATTAAGATTATTTTCCAGATAAGGAAAATTCAATGATTGAGGGATCCGCGAAGCCAATGCCAGAAAAGAGCTCCCAGGTAGTCTCTGACATCCAGACCAGCCGTAGGACGCTCATGAAAGGGCTTCTTGGCTTTGTTGGAGCCCTGGGTCTGGGGAGTTTCGTGTACGGGGCATACCGGTTCCTGGCTCCAGATGCTGGGGCTTATGCATCTGTTGAGATTTCTATCAATGACATCCCCACAGGAGGAACTTACCCGTTCCAGTTTGGCACTTCTCCCGGCCTTCTCCTCAGAGCAGAGGATGGGAGCTTGAAGGCCTTTTCACTGGTCTGCACTCATCTTGCATGCACAGTTAACTGGAATCCAGAGAAAAGGACCTTTTATTGTCCCTGCCACGACGGCCTTTTTGATGCCGAGGGTCACGTTATCAGCGGGCCTCCGCCTGCACCGCTGGAGCGGCTAAAGGTTGAGGTGAGGGGCGACAAAGTAATTGTTGGAGCTGCATAATTACAAAATGGAGAAGGGACCTCAAAACAAAGTGAATGGAACTCGGATGAGAGAAGAGGTTCCTTCCTTTGACTTTATGACCCATTCCATCCGGGGGCTTTTTGGGCTCACCGTCTTCTCAGGAACCTTTCTCGCAGTCCATTATATCCCTGCCTTTAGTCAGGCTTTCTCCTCCGTGGTGCGGCTGAATGAGGAGGTGCCGTTTGGTTGGATGGCCCGGCGCCTCCACGCTGCAGGAGGAAGCCTTTTACTGATACTGTTTTTGTTTCATCTCTTGAGGGTTTTCTACTCCGGTGCGTACAAGGTGCGTCCCCGTATTGCCTGGGTCCTCGAAATCCTGTTGCTCTTTTACGCACTCTGGACGAATTTCACCGGATCGGTCCTTCCCCTTTCTCAGGCTGCGTATTGGGGAGCAACCACGATTCTTTCAAACGTTTCATCCTTGCCCTGGGTCGGAAGGGTGATCGTTGAGTTTATCAGGGGTGGAAAGGAATTGGGCGGGGCTGCACTCGTCCGGTTTTACAGCATGCACGTAGGATTTTCAGTTCTGATTGGTTTGTTTCTTTTCTTTTACTATCGAATGGGATTGACCGGGAGAAAAGAGGGAAATGGTGCTTCGCCAGCTCAACATTTTGCAGTCGTTTCTGCAGTGACTGTTTTGCTTCTGGTCCTCACTACATTTGCGCCTGGATGGTTTATGGATTCGCTCAAAGAAGCAGCCAATCCAGCCCTCAATCCGGAGCGCATCTCTTTCCCCTGGTATTTTCTTTTTTTGACTGAGACCCTTCCTCTCTTCAGCGCAGCTTATCCGTTCTGGTCCCTGCTTCTACTGGTGATCGTTCTTCTCTTGCTCTTTTTTCTTCCCTATCTGGATCGGAATCCCGAGCAGGGTCTACTGATCCGCCCCTTTGCCATGGCCCTTGCGGCGGCTTTCCTGGTTGCAGGCATCTATTTCAGCCTTGTTGGTTCCGCGAATGCCCGTTACGGTCGAGGAGTAGTTGTTCCCAATGACGGCCTGTCTCCGGTTGGAATGCGCGGAGCAAGGGTATTTGCGGAGAGGAATTGTGCTTACTGCCATCAGATCGCAGGTAAGGGAGGAAGGCGGCAAGGACCGGATCTGACTGTAGTCACCTGGCGCGGCCGTTCCCGGGACTGGATCCAGCGCTTCATCTATAACGCCCGACTTTACCAGCCAGGCACTGCCATGCCCCGCTATGAGATTCCGCTCGATGACCTGGAGGCCTTGAGCGCTTATCTTTTATCCCTGGACCCACGGAAAAAAACTTTTAGAATGGTTGATCGAACCCATTTCATGGATGTGAGCTTTTATCTCGAATCTCAGGCGGAAGGAAGAAGATGAGCAAGCTCTCCGTTCCTGTTGTTCAGACTGACATTCTCATTCTTGGAGCGGGTGGAGCCGGTCTCTGCGCAGCTCTTCATGCGGCTGATTACGGGAAGAAAATTAAGATCTTGATGGTTACAAAAGCCATTATCGGCAAAGGCGGATGCTCGCGCATGGTCCAGGGAGGATACAATGTGGTTCTTAATCCGGCTGACTCCTTTGAGAAACATTTTATCGACACCCTCAAAGGAGGGCAGTTCATCAATGACCAGGAGCTCGCCTGGACCCTGGTGACGGTTGCCCCTCAGCGGATCAAGGAGATGGAAACAAAGTACGGGTGTTTCTTCGATAGAAACCCGGATGGTACCATCCATCAGAAACCTTTTGCCGGACAGAGTTTTGACCGGACGGTCCACAAAGGAGACTTGACGGGCATCGAGATTGTTTCCCGTCTGTCTGAACAGGTATTTCGCAGAGAGATTGATTATCTGGATGAGCACCGTGCCATCGAACTCCTTTGGGACAAGGAGGGAACCCGGATCGTTGGAGCCTTGCTTCTCGATATGGATCGGGGAGAGTTTCTCATTGCCCATGCCCGTACAACGCTGATCTGCACAGGTGGAGGGCCGACGATGTATAAACTCTTTGCTCCCTCCCTGGATAAGTCAGCCGATGGCATCGCTGTCAGCTTTCGGGCAGGCGCCGAGATGGTGGATATGGAGATGGTTCAGTTTCACCCGACCGGGTTGATCGTCAAGGGGTCGAATACCTCCGGGACTCTGCTGGAAGAAGGTCTGAGAGGCTCCGGCGCTCAACTCTTTAATGTTCTTGGAGAACGCTTCATGGAACGGTATGCTCCGGATGTAAAGGAACGGGCCACCCGTGATGTGGTCTCACGAAGCAGTTTCATGGAGATCATGGCTGGACGGGGGACTCCAAATGGAGGAGTGCTCATCGATGCCTCTGTCATGGGTCCTGAACTTGTGGAAAAAAATTTCCCGGGGATGGTCGAGCGCTGCCGGGATTATGGGTATGACCTGGCCCATGAACGCGTGGAGGTTTCTCCTACAGGCCACTTCTTTATGGGAGGCGTGAAGATTGACATCCGTTGCCATACGAATCTCGATGGATTGTACGCCGCAGGCGAGGATTCCGGTGGAGTTCATGGAGCCAACCGTCTGGGAGGCAACGGCATTGCCGACTCCACAGTCTACGGAGGGATTGCCGGAGACACGATGGCCAATGAGGTCGTGGAAAGAGACCTGCCTCCTTTTGACGAAAAACAGATAGAGGAGATCATTCGGCAAGTGGAGGCGCCTCTGGGTCGAGAAGGAGGAGATCTTTATCCTCTTCGCGATGCTCTGCGGTTGAGCAACTGGGAGAAACTGGGGATCATCCGGGAAGAGAAAGGTTTGAGGGAAGGGCTCCAGACCATTCAGGAGTTGAAAGAGAAGCTGAATCAGGTGGGTATCGCAGGGGGCCGGGCCTGTAATATCGCGTGGAATGACTGGCTCAATCTGCGCAATCTTCTCGATGTTTCAGAGATGATCGGCCGGTCGGCCCTGGAGAGGAAAGAGTCCCGGGGCGCCCATTACCGGAGTGATTTTCCTAAAAAGGATAACAGGAACTACTTAAGGAATTTCTTCATCAAGCGAGAGAGTGGAGAGATGAAGGTCTATGAGAGACCTGTGAATCTGAAACGCATGAAACCGGAAGATATCGGTTTTGAATGAGGAGAGATGACATGGCGAATGGGAAGGAATGGATCTTAAGACGAGATGTGGGGGACCTGCGGGTTTGGCGAAGAACGCTTCCTGGAATGTGGGCCTGGCTGCTTCAGAGGGTTTCAGCCATCCTTATTCTCCTCTTCCTCATCCTCCATTTCTTCTTCCCTTATCGCAGACCGCTCCAGTTTTTACTCCTCCTCGTGGTAAGCTTCCATGCATCTCTGGGGATACGGGTCTTTCTGATCGACCTGGGAGCCAATGTGAAGACCCAGAAAATCCTCTTTGCTGTCTTTGTGCTGCTTGCTCTGTTTGGACTTTTTTTTGTGTGGAATTATCTACCCTTTGGGCAACGATAAAATCCGAAGCACGAAATCCGAAATTCGAAACAATATCAAATGACCAAAATTCGAAATTTCAACAAGAATTAAGATCGTAAAGAATGAAAAGTGAAGAAGTGCGGGAAAATGTCCGAACTTAATCCGGCATCCGAAATGATCCATCAAGAAATAAGTTTGGTTTGGAAATTGTGACATTTGAATTTTGGATTTGTTTCGAGTTTCGATATTCGGATTTCGAGTTTTAAGGTTAACTGATGGTGAGAAATGATTTTTACATTTAAGATTTTTCGTTTCGATCCTAAAAAAGACACTGCGCCCTACGAACAGGAATTCCGTGTGGACCTCGGGGAGGAGGAAAAGGTTACCGTCCTCGATGCCCTCTTCAAGATCCAGCAAACCCAGGATAAGACGCTTTCCTTTCGTTACTCCTGCCGGCTCGCCATGTGCGGATCCTGTGCCCTGGTCATGAATGGAAGGGAAGGATTAGCCTGCAAAACCCTCGTTAAAAACTTGGGGACCGGGCCTATATCGCTTAAACCCCTGAGCCACCTTCCCATCATCAAGGATTTGACGGTGGACCTGAAATTTCTCATCAACCGGCTTAAGAGATTGGAGCCCTATTTCATTCCTAAGTCGCCGTCTCCTGAACCGGTCCAAATCAAACCGACCTCGAAAGAGCGGCAGACCATTGGCTTAAATACAGAGTGCATCGCTTGTGGGTCCTGTGTCTCAGCCTGCACGATGATGCACTGGGATCCAGACTATATCGGACCCATGGGCTTGAATCGGGCCTTCTGCCTGATTGCTGACTCCCGGGACATGACAGGCAGCCGACTTGAAAAGATCTCTGATGAAAATGGGATTTATCGGTGTCACATGGAGTTTAACTGTACCGATGTCTGCCCGAAGCATATCAGTCCTACCCGGGGCATCCGTCATTTAAAGCGCCTCCTCTTCTGGGAGGGGATGAAAGAGTTGATCCCGTTTCGAAAGGACAAGCACGAATGAGACCGGGACGTAAAGCGGTGCTTTTGATGGCCGGTTTGATTTTTTCCATGACGGTTTCTTCTCCGGCCTTTGCCAAGACCGCGGGATATTGTCTGGAATGCCACCCTAAGAAATTCATAGAAACCTTTTATCATCATTTCGAACAATCCAATGGAGATAGCCGAAACGTTTACCAGATGAAGTTGGACCCGTGCCCTGGTCTCCGTTCTCTCTCCGAAGAACTTTTCTTTACAGAAAGCCGGATCGTCAAGCTGAATCAGATTCTCAGGACCCTCGAGCAGGATGGATGGAGTACGGATGGCCTCAAGAAAGGGGTCGCCGAATCCGCAGGATCTTTTTCTGAATTGAAAGAGTACGAGAAGGTTTCCATCCAGCAATTTACAAGAGAGGCATCGGCTATCCGAACAGTCCTCCAGAAGGTTTATGATCGTACCCTCCAGTCCAGAGGCGAAACGAGCCGGCGTTGCCTGATCGGGCTTGGGGCTCTCTTTTTTCTTGGGCTCCTGATCCTCATCGGGTTGGGATATCGAAAACTTGGCCGTATGGGAAGATCTCTGCTCGTCAGTTTCGTCATCGGAGGGATGTTTTCCTTAACAGCCTGCACTCCTTCACCTTCAGAACGCGAGAAGAGCCCTGGCCAGGAACGTTTGGAACAGTCGCTTTCTCTTGCGACCGAGATAACCCGTCAGATGGAAGAGACTTTTAATCAGTCCTGTCTCCTCGCGGAGATGAGCCGGGAATGGTCAAAGATGGAGCCCGCGTCTGCCAAAAGAGGGTTCCAGCTTGCCTGGCATCTATCCATGGCTGCTCGTGAAAAGGCTGGCGAGATCAAGCCTCTGAAGGAGTTGGCCCTGCAATGGACCGATCGGTCAAAGGCTTCTAAAGAGAAGATCGATTCCGATACGGTCCTTGATTTGCGCGATGAGCTTTGGAATTCGGAAGGCCGTACATGGGCACTCCGGACCATCGCAGAGGAATGGGTCCAGGTGAATCCGAAGGCTGGACGTTCTGCCCTGGAATTGGCCACGAAAGAGGCTCTGGCGATGGAGGATCTTGAAGTCCGGGACCGGGAGCTCAAGTCGATTTCTGAGGCATGGGCTGGAATCGATGAGATTCGCTCCCTTGAGGTCTCTCACTTCATTAAGGATCCTTTCTTAAAGGCCCTGACACTGGCCCGTGTTGCCCTCTCTGTAAACGGTAAAGACAAGGGCGGAAATCTTTTGCGGGAAGCCTGGCAGGTGGCTGAAAGCATTCCACCGTCTTATTCCCAATCGAAAGCCATGATTCAGGTTTCTGTCACTGCAGCCAAGCTCTTCCCTCAAGAGAAGAACACCTGGATGGATCGAGTCCTCCTCAGAATACAAAATTTGAAGCCGGAGCAATTGAAAGCGTTTGCACTCCAAGGACTGGTTTTTCATTGGGTCTCTCTGGATATCGAGCAGGCAAAGCGCCTGGCGATGGAGATTCCACCTGCGTATCCTGAAGAAAGGGCCTATGCATTGATCCACCTGGCAAAAAATAAAGGGAACTCTAAGGTCAAAGCCTTGACCCTGTTGAAAGAGGTTTCTGCGGAGATGGTCAAAATCTCTGATCCCTTCATAGCCCAGAAGGTGAAGGGATTGATCGCAAAGGAACTGGCCATTATTGAACCCCGAGAAGCTTTTCAAATCCTTCCACAGATTGAAGACCCTTTTTATCGTTCTGAAATCCTTGGAGCCTTGGCACTGAGGATTTCGAGCACGGACAAAAGGAAAGCCCTTGAACTGGCTGAGCGGATTCCCCTTGAGTTTTTTCGCATACAGAGCGCTGTTGCCATCATCCGTCAATGGATGGACCGAGAACAGGAAAGAGTGAATGCTCTCCATCAGGAAGCCTTTCAGGCGGCCACAACGATTGCGGATCCTTATTCCAGGGCCTTGATCCTGATCGAACTGGGTAAGAGCTGGGGCCGAATCGATCGAAGGAAAGAACTGAAGTTATTAGAGATGGCCCTGGGCTCGGCAGAGAAAATCTCATCCCCATGGATGAAGGCCGAAAGCATTGAGGCTCTCTCAGAGGCAATGAAGAATTCTGATAAGGCAAGGGCCCAGGCTTTAATCGATGGGATGGAACCTTCTGTCTTTCGCAGCCGCAAATCCTTGGAGGAAGTTCGAAGATGGGCACCTGTCGATCCAGAAAAGGCAAAACAGTTGGCTGAAGCGTTTCCACCCCATTTCCCCATGGAGAAGGCAATGGCCTTCAAAGAGGCTGCCGGAGGTTTCAAAAAAGGGCAACCTCTGTTAGCCTTCGATCTCTGCTGGAGGGCGATCGACCAGGTCTTGATGTTACCTGAGGAGCATAAGGGCAGAAAATTGCTATCTTCACTGGTCACAGAGGCCGCCAGACTCAACAAGGAAGGAACCTTGCAGAGACTTCTTCAAATCTCCAAATCAGACACGAGAGACATTCTCCTCAAAGAAGCAGGGAGCTTTTGGGCCCAGGAAGATCCTTCCTTTGCCTTGAAAGCAGCCGGGGAGATTTTAGAAGGGTCCTTGCGGTTCGTTCTTTATCAGAAGATTGCCGCCCATGAAGCCAAAAAACTTTCACGTCCGGGAAAGTCTGGAACGGAACAGCCAGTCTCTCTCGCATTTTCCCAGTGGGGCTTGGGAAGAGAAAAAGCAAAGAAGGACGAATCGCAGGCCGTCCCCTATTATGAAAAAACCCTTCAAGAAATCAAAAAAATGAAGGACCTTAAAGAACGATCCTATCTCCTTGGAGGTTTGGCTGCGGAATGGGCAACGGTCGACGAGGAAAAGGCCCTCAAGATCGCTGAAGAGGTCCCCTCCGAATTTTCCGAGTCTCTTTCCTTTAGCCTCTTACAGATTGGAATCCAGTTGAAAAAATGGAACCGGAAAGGAGCAGAGGCTCTGTTTCAAAAAGCTGTTTCATCGGCCGTTCAGATCCGGGACCATAGACTTAGGGGCCGGAGGCTTTTCCAGATCGGCCACCAATGGCAAGGGATCGACAAGGGAAAAGGGAAAGAAGTCCTGATAATGGCTGAGAATGAAGTCCGGAAGAGCGTCTCCTCTCCTGAAAAAGGAGATCCCCTTCTTACAGAGGTGCTTGTCGCCCGATTGAGAACGGATCCTCAAAGCCTCTTAAAGATATTTCAAAATACGGACCCACCCGTCCTTCGGGCAAAGGTCTTTCTCGAGCAGGGTAAGATCGAGACCAAAGAAGTTCTCGAAGAAAATATCAAGACCTTGGAAAAAGCCTTCCAATACGCTCAGAAAACAAAGCAGCCACGTCTCCTGAGGGAGGCTGCTCTTGCATGGTATGCTCTCGATCCTGACAGAGGGATTGAAATGACGGGTCAGATCGAATCGAGAGAAATCCGGGTAAAGACCCTTTGCCAGATGGCACGAAGGAATGGTCCTTTGCGGGAAGAAGAATCGAAACATCTCCTGGAGAGAACTTTTCAGGAGGCCATCCTGATCCCCGGGCTGACAGAAAGGATCAAGGCATTAAAGGCGATTGCTGAAACGGGGATGGTTGTTGATAAGGAGCAAGCAAAAGCCATTTATCAAATGACCTATCGAATGATTGAAAAGACTTCGTTTTAGATGGAATTTATGAGAAAGAACTGGCTTGACAAAAAAATCAAAACAGGTAAGTTTAAGTCCAAAATCCTCTCCCCTTCACCTGTCCCGTCTCATAGGGGGAAGGTGTGAAAAAATTGTATTGAGGCCCCGCTTTTAGCGGGGTGAAAACCGGGGTCCAGTTAGTTCGTAATGGCCTGAAATAAGCTGGATTCCGGCTTTCGCCGGAATGACGTGAAAAGGAACCGAATTGATTTTTTTCTCACCTTCAGGGGACCGGGGTAACGGGAATCAAATGATGCTATGAAGGACACCCGGAGCTACAATCGTGTTTCCGCCATTTTTTTTCTGTTTGTTGGTGTCTTCTTTACCCTCTATGCCCGGAAAGTGGAGATCGGAACCTGGACAGAACCAGGCCCTGGATTTTTGCCTTTCTGGGCAGGATTAACCCTTACAGCCATGTCAATCGCCCTCCATATAGGAAGTTATGCGAAAAAGACCTGGCAGGCCAGGTCCTCTTTCTTCCCCCAACCCGATTCCTGGAAGAGGGTCCTGGCAACCTTCCTTTCGCTGGTTGTCTATAATATCCTCCTGACCATCTTTGGTTTTACGATCACAACCTTTCTCTTTTTGCTCTTTCTGGTCAAATTCATCTTTCCTCAGACCTGGAAGAGGACATTGACCGTTTCCATCTGCGGGTCCCTCTTTGCCCGGTTGCTCTTCATCAATTTTTTAGAAACGCAACTTCCGAAGGGATTTCTCGGTTTTTAGGCGCCCTATGGATATCTTAAGCCACCTGGCCCTTGGAGCCCAGGTCATTTTTCAGCCTGTCAATCTTTTTTTCTGTTTTCTGGGCGTCCTCATGGGGACCCTGGTCGGTGTGCTTCCGGGTCTTGGTCCGACGGCAGCCATTGCCTTACTCCTTCCCAATACATTCCATGTCTCCCCGGTGACAGCCATCATCATGCTCGCAGGCATCTATTATGGCGCCATGTATGGCGGATCGACGACCTCCGTCCTGGTTAATATTCCTGGAGAGGCGGCCTCGGTGATTACCTGCCTCGACGGGTATCAGATGGCCCGGAAGGGCCGCGCAGGTCCGGCTCTGGGGATCGCTGCTTTTGGGTCTTTTATTGCCGGCACGGTATCGATCATCGGACTCATGCTTGTTGCTCCGCCTCTGGCGAAGTTTGCCCTGGCCTTCGGGCCACCCGAGTATTTCAGTCTGATGCTTCTTGGCATTATTATCCTGATCTATTTGGCCTCGGGGTCAATCCTGAAGGCGCTGATGATGTTTGTCTTTGGATTATTGCTGAGCACCATTGGGATGGACTGTATTTCCGGCACCCAGCGTCTGACCTTTGGTGTCCTCGAACTCTGTGACGGGGTAGGCCTGATTCCTGCCATCATGGGCCTCTTCGGCGTGGCTGAGGTTATTGCCAATGTGGAAGAGACCATGAAGAGGCAGGTGATTGCTACCCGGGTCAAAAATCTCTTGCCCAATCTCCGGGACTGGAAGGACTCTTTCTGGCCGATCATCCGGGGTTCTGTCCTTGGTTTCTTCATCGGCATCCTTCCAGGGCCGGCGCCCGTTATTTCTTCTTTCAGTTCTTACGCCATCGAGAAAAAACTTTCAAAACACCCTGAAAAATTTGGGACAGGTGTCATTGAAGGCGTTGCCGGTCCGGAATCTGCCAATAACGCAGCTACGGGAGGAGCTTTCATTCCTCTTTTTACTTTAGGCATTCCGGTAAATTCGGTCATTGCCATTCTCCTGGGAGCCTTCATGATCCATGGCATTCAACCAGGTCCCATGATCATCACGAAACATCCGGACCTATTCTGGGGAACGGTCATGAGCATGTATTTAGGAAATGCTATGCTCTTGGTTCTCAATCTTCCCCTCATCGGCCTCTGGGTGCAGGTCCTGAGAGTCCCTTATCCTATTCTCTTTCCGCTCATTCTTCTTTTCTGTCTGGTCGGGGTTTACAGCCTCAATTACAGCCTGGTTGAGATTAGCCTGATGATCGGATTTGGGGTTTTCGGGTATTTAGCAAGAAAATTTCAGTTTGAGATGGCTCCCCTTGTTCTTGCCATCGTGATCGGGCCGATGATGGAGAACAACTTGCGCCTCTCCCTGGTCATCTCTCAAGGAAATCCTATGATCTTCCTCACCCATCCTATCTCGGCAGTATTTATTGGCATCACACTGGTGTTGTTGTTATCTCCTTTTGTTCCATGGATAGGGAGGCGGCGCCAAAAGCTTCAAGAGAAGGTCGAAGGAGAAGGAGTCTAATGTCCCATGCCCGGGGGCACCCCTGCCTGCGCCAAGGCTTCGGCAGGCAGGCTCGAACCATGAAAATTGATAACCCCCCACTGTTCCCCCCTTAATTTAAGGGGGGATGAAGGGGGGTTAGAGTTGCGGTTACGAAGCCCGTTTCGTTTAGTGTCAATGGGTTACGTCAAGTTCTAAGGACCAATCCCGCCTATAGCGGGATAACCGAATGACGATACCGGCCCCGAACCTAATATGGTACAGGGCGGGTGCCGTAACCGTTGGACGAAACCTTTTTCTAACTAAGAAAGGAGAATGAAGATGAAGCACTGGAAACAGATGGTCGTTGTCTTAGTTATTCTTTCTGCGCTTTGCATCCCCGCATGGGCTCAGGATTTTCCAAAGGGACCGGTTAATTACATGAATCCCTTCAACCCGGGTGGAGAGGTGGACATTGCTGCCCGGGCCATGCAGCCTTACATCGAGAAAAACCTGGGAGTTCCCTTTGTCATCCAGTATCTTCCCGGCGCGGGGGGAGCCCTCTGCTGGTCAAAACTGGCTGCAGCTAAGCCGGACGGGTACACGATCGGGGGATTCAGCATCCCTCACATCATTCTCCAACCCATGTTCATGAAGGATGTCGCTTTCAAGACTGACGATTTCGTTATCCTTTCTATTGTGGAGTATACCCCCATCGGGTTGGCTGTGAAGAAAGGTTTCAAGGCCTCGACGGTGAAGGAGTTTATCGAATATGCCAAGGCGAACCCTGGAAAGGTTTCCTGCGGAGGGGTTGGAAAGTTTACAGGCCATCATTTTGCCGCATTACAATTCATGAAGATGGCGGGGATCAAACTCAATTACGTAACCTTCACCGGGACAGCCCCTATGCAGACGGCGCTGATGGGTGGCCATATCGATGCGGTTTTCTCCAATTCGACCATGATGGTGAGCAGCGGGGAAGAGATCAAAGTGCTTGCCATCGGGTCTGAGAAACGAATGGGTCAGCTTGCTGATGTTCCCACGTTCAAAGAATTGGGGATGGAATTCTACCCCCGTATTGCACGGGGTGCCATGGCGCCCAAGACTGTCCCCAAGGATATCATGAAACGGCTCGAAAAGGCCTTTCTGGATACAACCTCAAAACCTGATTTTAAAGCCAAGATGGAGGCGGCGGGCTTTGTGCCCCAGGTCTGGGGAATTGAGGAGTCCCAGAAATATCTCGATTCTGAAGCAAAGCTTCTCAATAAATTGATCCAGGAGTTCGACCTATTATCGACGAAGAACTAGGTTCGCCCCACTGTTCTTCTCCCTCGAGAGAACTGTGTTGTAACAGGGGAAGCCCTGGAATATGTCATGATAGACCTTGGGCTGAACTTTTGATTCAGCATCTACATGGCGACATAACTCCTGTTTAGTTTGTCATCCCGGACTTGATCCGGGATCCAGTGTATTTCTGGATTCCCGCTGGAGTTCAGCCCATACTTGATACGGGGCCGGAATGGCACCATTTGCTGCGATTAATCTGGCTGTGTATAGTTTTTGATAATACAGATATTTTTAACATTACGTTCTGCTCAGGAAGGAGGTTTCACATGAAAAAAGTTTTCTGGTCGCTTATGGTGGTCGTGTTTTGTCTTTTCTCAACCCTCGCAATGGCGGCAGCCGATTTTCCGAAAGGGCCCATCACCTATATTATCCCTTTCAATCCAGGGGGACAGTCTGATGTGGAAGCCCGCTTGCAACAGCCTCACCTCGAAAAGATCCTGGGAGTGCCTATTGTTGTCAATTACCTGCCCGGGGCAGGGGGGGCTTTGGCCTGGACAAAATTTGTTCAGATGAAGCCGGATGGATACTCGGTTTGCGGGATCAACATTCCCCATATCATCCTTCAGCCCCTTTCCCAGAAGGATGCAAATTTTAAGACGGAAGAGCTGAAACCCCTGTGCCTCTTTGAATCGACTCCCATCGGCCTGGCCGTGAAGAAAGATTCAAAAATCAACACCCTAAAAGAGTTTATCGATTTCGCAAAGGCCAATCCCGGAAAGATCACGGTCGGGATCTCCGGAAAATTCTCCGGACACCATATGGCCTCTCTCCAGTTCATGAAGATGACGGATACGAAGCTGACCCTGGTCACCTTCACGGGAGCGGCCCCGCAGGTGACAGCACTCCTGGGCGGTCATGTAGAGGCCATCTGGGGAAATTCGTCGGACTTGGTCGGCTATCATGACCAGATGAAAATCCTGGCCATCGGCACGGAAAAACGGTTGGATACCCTCAAGGATGTATCGACCTTCCAGGAACAGGGGATGAAATTTTACCCGCGAATCGATCGGGGTGTCGCCGTTCCGAAGGATACGCCGGCAGAGATCACTGAAAAGCTGGAGAAGGCCTTTCTTGATACCGTGAAGATGGAGGACTATCATTCCAAGATCGTGAAAGCAGGGTTTGTCCCCATGGGGCTAAACAGCCAGCAGTCGATCAAATATATTGCCGAACAGACGGAGATCTTTAAGAAGCTTCTGGCCGAGCACAACCTTCTCCTGCAGAAGTAGTTGTCTCCTTCATCAATAACATGGATCCCAAATCCCCATTTAGAATTTGTCATTGCGAGGGAACCGAAGCAATCTCGTTTTTTTCGTTGAGATTGCCACGCCTGTGTGCCGAAACTCGTACTTGCAGGGGAATTTTTTCGGGTACTCAGGCGTGCACGCGCCTTTTCCCGCTTTTAGCGGGACTTGCAATGACATTTCGGACAAAAGTTTTCTTTTTCTATATCAGGACTTGGATGGATATATGAGGGGAGATGGAAGCTTTCATCTCCCCTATTGTAGGCGGGCGTAAGGGGTGTCTTGATCCTCCCTACGAGGTCTTTTTTGGATGGCGGACCCGCTTCGCTTGATCCACCCTACAGGGTTTACTGGTTGGCCAATTGTCAGACCCATCTCTATGATAATCTCTTAATGATTCTTTTAGCGAGGCCATCTTCAATTTCTTTGTGCTTGGAACAGGTTGATTTCTGCCGGTTTGAGGATTTTTGTACCGATCATGGTTGCCACCATGACGCACAAAAACACAACCACTTGAATTAATGATTCTAAGTAGCTCTTCTCTTTTCAAATTGCTACTTCCAATATCTGAAAAGGTTCTGCGTCAGGCACTAAACCTTTCCTAATATCATCATAGATTTCTATCAAATTGTCTCTCAATTCTTCTAAGGTCTTTCCTTGGCTTTCATAGTTGGGATATTCCTGGATATGTCCCACAAACCATCCTTTTTCCTCTTTATATACGATATTTAGTTTCATAAATTTCTCCCTTCTATTCTTCTTGATTCTCTTATGTGAACAATTCCCAGCAGTCCCCGCAAGCGCTGCCCGTGCCTCTGGGGGAGGCTTCAAAGCTTCCTTTAAGAGATGAGAGAGGTTCTGTTTCATGTTCCTATTTTATCTCAGACATCAACAAAAGGCTATAATTTCCAAAGGTCTGATTTTGTCGGTAAACAAGCACGCTTGCAGGGGAGAAGCAAATAATTCTAAGGTCAGTATTCCGCAACCTGTCCCCTTTCTTCTTTGTTTATAAATTCCTGCCAGAGTCAACCCCGTTGAAAATTAGGGCGGGAATGACTCATTGAACCTTCATCGTCTCCAGTGGCGCTTTGAGGTGCTGGGATGCTTTTTGTTGTTTCCCCCCCTCTTCCTATTTACTGAGACCTCCTGCTTCTTGCAGGCTATAAGGCTAAAGGGTTGATTTGAAGAATAATCAGATAAAACCCTGACTAACCACTGCACCTACTATTCTTCAACACCATCAATATCAATAGCAATGTTCAATGGGGTATAAAGAAAAAGGCAGAACCAATTACAGCTCTGCCTTTCTTGTCTGAAAAATCGGAATGTATTTTTCTTTGCCACAACTTCATTTCTTCCTGATCATCTTTTTAAAACGAGGGAAAAAAGGGTGGAGAATAGCTTACTCTCCACCTTTTTTCCCCTCCGGTTATTCGCATCAATAATCCCAGCACCCTGGGCAAGCGTCGTTGCTGCCTGGTGGAAAGATGATCTGACCTCGGATTTCACCTCCTGGATTGTTTCCTGTATGAATATTGACATACAGTAGATGGGCTACTAATGCGGTGAGTTGATCTGTGGTGAGGACAGTCCCCGCCGGGACTGTCCATTCCCCCGCGGTTACACCTAATCCGCCCTCTAGGGGGATGATCACAGGACCCGGTACTCCAGCAGCGCCTTGATGGATATGTGCCGCCGTTGCATTGCCTGAAAGCCCAGTGAAATCGACCCTTCCACTGATCGCCCCGGTATTGGTGATAATGAAAACAGCATTTCCACTTCCTGTTGTGACAACGGGGGGTACCTCCTGATCACCACTTAGGGTCGTTGTTATCACAACGACGTTCTGAACAGGGGTCAATGTGGCTCTGAAATTTGCGCTAAAAACAAATTCCCCATCGGAGGCTCCTCCTCCAATACTCCCATTCAGGCTGATGGAGACCACGGCTCCAGAGCTCTTCTTCAGTGAGCCCTTGGAATTGATAAAGAAAGGTCCTGTTTTATTTCCCCCGGTCACGGGTCTTGAAGAATCCCCTGCGCCCACCAGGAGAAGTTGATCGGTCGTGCTCCTTGTGCTAAAGGTCCTTATAAAAGAAGCATCCAAGGCACAGAATGTTGTACCATCATCGCCTGAGAATTTAACAAAGCAACCTTCTTCGTCGGCCAGTAAGGAATCTCCTTTAAAGATTAACTTAATTGTCCCGGTAAAGGGTTGCGTCGTGGAAGTGAATTTTTGATTCCCGGTGGCATCCGGTGGAGTCGTTGAGGTGAATTTGATGGAGAAAGAGGCAGGACCACTAAAGAGTGTTTGGTTTTGTGTGGGTTGGCTGCCGACGACAACGGTACCTACCATTCCGATAAGACAATGGGGTGTACAAATATAGGGGAATGTCCCTGCTGTATCAAATACACGCTCAAAGGTCTGATTAGGATTCAGGAATCCTGAATCCCATATTCCATCGGGAGTACAGCCTGTTCCACTTGTGCTTGTATGCTGAACCCCAGTGGTTGTTTTGTTCTCCCATTTTACCGTGTCGCCCGGATTAATGTGGACAATCGGCGGGTCAAAAGCAAAATCTTTCATGTCTACCGTGATGACTGCTGAATAAGAACTTGCTACGGAGAAAGATAAGAACGTGATCAGTGACAATGCAAACAAGGTCAACTTTTTCATTTTAAAATCCTCCTTACTTTTAGATTTTAGTGGGTTGATATTCAAAATCTCCATCACCTTTCGTCGAAGCGCCCTTCCGCGAGAGTTGTGCCCACGAAGCCGGAAGCCGGTGTCGCCAAGGCCTTTCCTACGAGCACAATAAACACCACAAGGAACATTATGATCATAGCAATTTTCTTCATTTTGTTTTCTGCTTTCAAAATTAGTCCTGTTTGATTGATGCCCCGAACCCTTTATTGTTCCCCGAATGTAATCTCACCCACTCCACAATCATAAAAACCCCACCTCCTTTCATGGCCCTACGCTTTGAGTTTGACTAAAATTTAGGAAAAGGAAGTTGCCGTGCTTCCCACCAACCTACCAATAGCATTTCAATAAGTAAATAGGGTGAATACTGTATTGTTGCAGAAAAAATACAGTATCTTTCATTGAGGGCTGTTGATTTCAATTCGAAAGGTTACATTTTGAGGTAAGATTCAGGAATATGGGATACAGGAAGAAATTCTTCTTGAGAATTTTTGCCCTTAAAAAAATAGGGGATTATCCCGTTTTTCGTAAAAAATGTAACGGTGCGACCCATGCCAACCATTTGGGTCACTGAGTTGTTTTTACCAGAGACAAGGCTTTCTGCCTTTAGATCCGAATAGTCTGCGATGAGATCGAAGTGGGAGTCTGCTTGGACAAGAAGAGCGTTCTCCCTCAGAGCGGAAGCAGCGACAGAAATATCCGTATGAGGAACCTGTTGCAAAAGTCTGAAGCATCGTATAATTTTAAAATTGGTTCCTCAGAGGGGTATGACGTTAGGAATGGATTCCGTCAAAGAAACAATTGAAAATCTGCCTGATAATCCGGGTGTTTATCTTTTTAGGGATGAAAAGGGAACTATCCTCTATGTCGGTAAGGCAGGGAATATCAAACACCGGGTGATCTCATACTTCCAGAAACCGGATGGCAAGGATGCCAAGACCCTGGCTTTATTAGAGAGGGTGGCAGACATTGACACGATTATCACGGATACCGAAAAAGAGGCTTTCATCCTTGAGAATAACCTCATCAAAGAACACCACCCCCGCTATAATGTGAAACTGAGGGATGACAAGACTTATCCTCTTCTGAAGCTCTCCATGGAGGAGGACTTTCCCACCTTATGCGTTGTCCGACGGGCAAAAAGAGATGGTTCTGTCTATTTCGGCCCTTACCCTTCAGCCACCTCTCTGAGGGAGACTCTGAAACTGATTCGAAGGCTCTTTCCGATACGAACCTGCCTCGATACCAAGTTCACCCATCGCTTAAGACCCTGCATTAACTATGAGATGGGCCGATGTGCTGGCCCATGCTGCGACAAGATCGACCCTGCATCCTATCGTGAAAT
>DATIGG010000193.1:0-4788 GCA_035454825.1 Thermodesulfobacteriota bacterium
TCGACGAGCGGCCCGAGGAAGTGACGGACATGGAGCGCAGCGTCAAGGCGGAAGTGGTGAGTTCCACCTTTGATGAGCCGGCCCAGCGCCACGTGCAGGTGGCAGAGATGGTGATCGAAAAAGCCAAACGTTTGGTGGAGCATCAAAGGAATGTCGTGATCCTTCTGGACAGCATCACCCGTCTCGCCAGGGCTTACAATACGGTTGTTCCGCCCAGCGGGAAAGTGCTCTCCGGAGGAATCGATGCAAATGCCCTGCAGCGGCCCAAGCGGTTTTTTGGGGCCGCTCGGAATATTGAAGAGGGTGGAAGCCTGACCGTCATTGCTACGGCCCTTATCGATACCGGGAGCCGAATGGATGAGGTGATCTTCGAGGAGTTCAAGGGGACAGGAAACATGGAGATCCACTTGGACCGCCGCTTGGTCGATCGGAGGGTCTTTCCTTCTATCGATATCCAGCGGTCCGGCACCCGGAAAGAGGAGCTCCTCCTGGACAGGAATGATATCAATCGCATCTGGCTCCTGAGAAAAGTGCTGCAGCCCATGAATACGGTCGAGAGTGTGGAATTTCTCCTTGAAAAGATGCAGGCGACCAAGAGCAACCGGGAGTTTCTTGACTCCATGAATCAATAAAAAAAAGTTGAAATTTTCTAATAAATTTCGTATAAATAGAGGTGGTCGGAGGTCAAGAGTCATGAAAAAGGATATTCATCCGAAAATCTTTGATACCGTTATTAAATGTGCCTGTGGAGCGACGTTTGAAACGAAGAGCACGGAAAAGGAGATCCGTGTTGAGATCTGCTCTAACTGTCATCCCTTCTTCACAGGGAAACAGAAGTTTTTGGACGCTGCAGGAAGGATCGAGCGGTTCAGAAAAAAATATGGCGAAAAGAGTCAGAATGGTTGATTCCTATTCATCCTTTTGTCGATTCCCTCTCCTGTGGATCCCGATCCATCCTATCAGTCAGCACGCCAGAAGGGGCTTACAGGATCACCATCCCTTTTTTACCCACCTTCTTTCAGAAGCGATCGCACAACATTAGTTCAATTGGAGCATTCACCATGATATTGGGAAGAAAGAGTCTTGATCAAGGAGGCTCTCTATGTCATCATCCTCTCCCTGACAAAAAGAATGCAGCCCTTCGCGTGGGTGGACAGGCGGTCATTGAGGGCGTCATGATGAGATCGCCTAATTCAATGGCCATCGCCGTACGTAAACCCAGCGGCGAGATCGTCGTGAAACGGGAAGGACTCCACTTCTTTTCTGAGAAAATGTTCTTTTCAAAGCTCCCATTAGTCAGAGGCATCCTTGCCCTGGTCTCAGCCCTTGTCCTGGGGATTCGGGCCCTCAATTATTCTGCCAGTCAAGCCCTCACCGAAGAAGAAAAACCCCCAAGTTCCTGGACCCTAAGCCTGACTTTCACGGTGGCGCTCTGTTTTGGCGTCTTTCTATTCTTCCTCATCCCTCTCTTTTTGACCAAGTGGCTGCGGTTTGCCATTCCCATGCTTTTGGAAAGCGGCATGCTTTTCAATTTAGTTGATGGAATCATTCGAATGATCATCTTTCTTGCATACCTCTGGGGGATCTCTTTCCTGAAGGATATCCAGCGCATCTTTCAATATCATGGCGCAGAGCACAAATCGATCTTTGCCTTTGAAGCGGGTGAGAATCTGGTTATTGATCGAGTCAAGTGTTTCGGCTACCTTCATCCCCGATGCGGAACGAGCTTTCTCCTCATCGTCATGGTGGTGAGCATCTTTATCTTTGGACTCCTTCCTCACCACCTGCCGTTCGGATACAAAGTGGCTTCTCGGGTTGTTTTCATCCCCTTGATAGCTGGGCTATCCTATGAGATCATCCGATTTGCCGATCAAAAAAGGGCAAACCGAGGGGTTCAGGTTTTGATCAAGCCGGGCCTTTGGCTGCAGCGTCTCACAGCCCGTGAGCCTTCGGAGGATCAACTGGAGGTGGCCTTGCGTGCCCTCCAAGAGGTCTTAGAGCTGGAGCGGCGTCGGTAGAAAAGAAAGCGTCAACCCCTCGGTCAGAATTCAAAGCTCAAATACCCAATGAGTGAGAGTAAATGTTAAAATTTAAGCAAGAAGGGGGAACTCATTTGTCACCCTGAACTTGTTTCGGGGTCTCTTAAATTCTTGATTTTGGCATGCTGAACCAAGGTTGGTTAGCATACGAATTTTCTCCGGGTTTTGAAACTTTTTACGAAATTATCGCACTGAAATTTATTTTAGAGGAAAACAATGTTTGAAAAATTAGAAGAGGTCGAACGCCGATATGAAACGCTTTATCATCTTTTAGGCCAGCCTGAGGTGATCAGTAAACAGGACGAGCTTCAAAAGGTGGCCAAGGAGTACGCTGAAATCGGGAAGGTCGTCGATCTCTACCGTAAGTTCAAGAGGTTAGATGTAGAGATCGAGGAGAGCCGCCATCTCTTGGCCAGTGAAGAGGATGAGCAGATGAAGCGATTGGCTAAAGAGGAACTGGAGCTTTTGATGGCCGAGAAAGAAAAGGTCGAAGGGGATCTCAAGACGGCACTTCTTCCCAAAGATCCGAATGATGAGAAGAATATCATCCTTGAAATCCGGGCGGGGACAGGAGGAGATGAAGCAGGGCTCTTTGCCGCAGACCTTTTCCGTATGTATGCCAAGCTTGCCGAGAAGAAGAGTTGGCGAATCGAGGTCCTGAACCGCCACTATACAGGAGTGGGTGGATTTAAAGAGGTTATTGCCCTCATAGAGGGAAAGGGAGTCTACAGCCGCCTCAAGTTCGAAAGTGGTGTCCACCGTGTCCAGAGAGTCCCTGTCACGGAGTCTCAGGGCCGTATTCATACCTCGACCGTCACCGTAGCCATCCTTCCAGAGGCAGAGGAGGTCGAGGTTGCAATCGATCCCAATGATATCCGGGTCGATATCTTCCGGTCCTCTGGACCGGGAGGGCAGAGCGTCAATACGACAGACTCTGCTGTTCGGATTACCCATATTCCGACAGGAATGGTGGTTTCTTGTCAGGATGAAAAATCTCAGCACAAGAATAAGGCCAAAGCCCTTAAGATTCTTCGAGCGAGGTTGATGGATAAGGCAACGCAGGAGAAACAGACCGAGATTTCCGAAAAGAGAAGACTCCAGGTGGGTACAGGAGAACGGAGTGAGCGCATTCGAACCTACAACTTCCCTCAAGGAAGGGTGACCGATCACCGAATCGGGTTAACTCTTTATCGACTGGAATCTTTTCTTGAAGGGGACATGGATGAGATCCTCGCTGCCTTAACGACCCATTACCAGACAGAAGCGCTGAAAGGAAACTAAGTGGTGCACCCCGTAAATGGGACTATTTTTGAAAATCACCTTGAATTTTTAAACCGGGCAACGGATTGGTTTAGAGATCACGGGATTCAAAACCCCCGGCTGAATGCAGAGCTTCTTTTGGCTTGTTCTCTAAACCTCAGCAGAGAAGGACTCTATGTTCATCTTCATGATCCCATCGGAGAAGAGGAAAAGAAGACATTGGAGGAGATGATTAATAGGAGACTTTCAGGAGAACCGCTTCAGTACATCCTTGGACATCAGGAATTCTGGTCGATCGATCTTAGGGTTGACTCCAGGGTTCTTATCCCCAGAGCAGACACTGAGTTTTTGGTCGAACAGGCTCTTTCCATTCTATCAAGAATCTCATCAGAGAAACCTCCAACCCTATTGGAGATTGGAACGGGAAGCGGAGCCGTCGCTATTTCTTTAGCCCGGGAGGTAAGAAATGTCTTTTTAGTAGCCACGGATATCTCGAGAGAGGCCCTTCGTTTAGCGAGGCAGAATGCCAAAGAAAATGCGGCCTCAGAAAGGATCGCGTTTATTTATGGGGATCTCTTCGGCCCGTTTCGTCTTTTCGAGGAAAGAGAGCCGTTTGACATGATCCTTTCAAATCCTCCCTATATTGCACGATCCGAGATTGGGAATTTGGCAAAAGAAGTGAAGGATTTCGAGCCAATCATTGCACTTGATGGGGGGGAAGATGGGTTCGATTTTCATCGAAAGATCATTTCCCAATGCCCCAAATATTTGCGAAGAGGGGGGTGGCTCGTCTTGGAGGTTGGCCAGGGTCAGGCCGGGGAGGTTTCCGAGATGTTGAAAAGAACGGGAAGATTTAATCCCATTGAACGCATCCAAGACCTTTCAGGCATAGAACGAGTTGTAAAGGCCCAGAAAAAATAATGATGTAAGTATCAGAGACGAAATCCTTCTTTCCCCTCCTTTTACAAGGGTGAGGTATTCCCCTCTTCGTAAAAGAGGGGTTGAGGGGGATTTTCAGGAGAATCGGGATTTAACGATGGATAAGATCGTTATTCGAGGAGGGGAGAGGCTTATCGGAGAAGTGGAGGTGAGCGGATCAAAGAATGCCGTCCTTCCTGCATTTGTAGCCAGCCTTCTCACCGAGGGAAAGAACTTCTTCTGTAATGTCCCCAACCTGATGGATGTTAGGACCATCATCAGGGTCTTAAGCAATCTTGGAGTGAAGGTATGGAAAGAGGGGGAAGGTTATGGGATGGATGCTACAGACATCTCGAATCATGAGGCGCCCTACGAACTGGTGAAGACCATGAGGGCCTCCATCCTGGTCTTGGGGCCTCTTGTCGCTCGAATAGGGAAGGCCAGGGTTTCTCTTCCCGGAGGATGCGCCATTGGGGCCAGACCCGTTAACCTCCATCTTCTAGGGCTCGAAGCCTTGGGAGCCAAGATTGAGATCCGACACGGTTATATTGAGGCAGAGGCGAATGGATTG
>DATIGG010000194.1:0-2212 GCA_035454825.1 Thermodesulfobacteriota bacterium
CGATACAATGCTGGGCAAAGATCACCCTCCATCGGAGCAATAATGCTGGAGGTTCAGGACAAGAGGAAATAAAGAACCGATTCGGATATCTTAAAAGATCGTAAAGAAACTGATAATTTACAAGAAAGAAATGGACAAAAAGGCCTTCGATCCTGAGAAATATGGCATGGCAATCTGTTCATGCTGTAACGGCCATGGATATATTCAAAACCCAGAACGTGAATGCTGTCCAAAATGCGGGGGCTTTGGGTTCGTCAGAAGGGAATCAGGAGAAGATATGAATACTTCGCCGACAATTGGAAAGGGGAAAGGAGGCGGCCCGCTATGAAGGAGGGGGACATCTTTGAGAGTCTTTTAGACGGGACAGAATATGTCGTGAAGAGCGTCGTGAATAAGATGGTTGTTCTTCAATCAAGAAAGGGAGACAGGCAAATCTTAACCGGGGTTGAGACTCTAAAAACAAAATCATTGTATCGGGAAAAGGAGAAGAAACCTTTTTAAAAATAAACTCCCCCCTTCGCACAAATTAATCGAGAAGAATCCCAAAGTCTACAGCGATGCGCAGTTTCCTAAAAGTAAGGTCAGCGATCAGTAAGCAGTAAATAGGCATTCTTGCGATATAGCCTGGGGTATCCGCAATTGAGGCAGCCGGCAGCTCCTTCCTTTACACACAAAATCGAAACTCAACCAGACATCGAAGAGACAACTTGTAATCCTCATCTCTAGAAAGGGCGTCATCCTCATTCTGTGTAGGTGAAGCTTCTCTTTGAGAATGACTTCGCCTCGATAAATTCCTTGATCATCAATAAGAGATTTGTTATGAAAGTCATCAGAAGGGAGCGGAAAAAATGGTTTCACTAAAAGAAAAAATCCGGGCCGCTTCAGGCGAAGGGACGGCTGATCTCCTGATCAAAAACGGAAGGGTCGTGGATGTCTTCTCCGGTCAGATCGAAAATAAGGATGTGGCCATTTTCGGAGGCGTGGTCGTAGGTTTCGGAGATTATCGAGCCAGGAAAATCATCGATGTGAAAAGTGATTTCCTCTGCCCTGGGCTGATCGACGGCCATGTCCATGTCGAATCGAGCATGGTGACCATACCTGAATTTGCTCGAACCGTTCTTCCTAATGGAACCACCACGGTGGTCATTGATCCTCATGAAATTGCCAATGTCCTCGGTCACAAGGGTATCCGATTGATGGCCGAGTCGGCGAGAGGGGTTCCTCTAAATGTTTCTATCATGCTTCCTTCCTGTGTTCCTGCCACGCATATGGAAACATCCGGAGCCACCCTCAGGGCGAACGATTTAAAACCCCTCTTAAAAGAACCCTGGGCCATTGGATTGGCAGAGATGATGAACTTCCCTGGCGTCATCTTCAGAGATCCGGAAGTTCTCAAGAAAATTGGTTTGGCAAAAGGAAAGCGGGTGGATGGCCACGCCCCTATGCTTTCCGGAAAAGGACTTTACGCTTATCTCACCGCAGGGATTCGATCCGATCATGAATGTACCACCCTCAAAGAAGCGAAAGAGAAATTAAAGAACGGCATGTGGATCATGATCAGAGAGGGGACGACAGCAAGAAATCTGAAAGATCTTCTTCCTCTGGTTACAACGAAGAATTCAAGACGGATTTTCTTTGTCACGGATGACCGCCATCCCAAGGAGCTTCTCGAAGAAGGCCACATTGATTCGATAGTGAGGCAAGCCATTCGTTGGGGCTTGGATCCTATTCTTGCTATCCAAATGGCAACACTGAATGCCGCGGAATATTTCAGGCTGGATGATCTTGGGGCCATTGCCCCGGGTTATCGGGCTGACATCGTCAGTTTCAATCATCTGGGAGGGTTCCAAATTAAGAAAGTCTTTAAAGACGGGGTATTAGTTGCTGAGGATGGTAAAATGCTCTCCTCTCCCATTCGAAAACGGAGGAGCCCCGTAGCCAAGGAATCCGTTCAAGTTAAGCCTCTTGAAAAAGATGCCTTCCTCCTTCGGAGTGATCAGGCTCTCGCTAAGGTTATCCAGTTGATTCCAGATCAAATTGTCACAAAAAAAGTGATGGGAAAAATCCTCTTGAAAGGGGGAGTAGCCCATCCCAATATTGAACAGGATATCCTTAAGATCGCAGTGGTTGAACGGCACAGAGCTACAGGGAATATCGGGATTGGGTTTGTCCAGGGGTTTGGTTTGAAAAGAGGAGGGATCGGTTCGTCCGT
>DATIGG010000195.1:0-6051 GCA_035454825.1 Thermodesulfobacteriota bacterium
GACCGTCGCCTGACTTCATTGATTCCTCCCCTTTCTCTGAGCGCGTGCTCTAAGGAAGTGCTAAGAGACTCTGTCACCAAACGAAGGGCATCGAGAAAGTTACTTTTGCCTGCGCCGTTCTGTCCTACAAGAAATGTCACCGGACCAAGGCACACGGAGCACTCCTTGATGCTCTTGTAGTTGTTTAGAACCACCCGCTTGAGGAAGACGGGGTTAATCATAATCGCCTCCAATGTTGTGAACCCGCATGACCTCGCTGCCGCGGGGGTCAATCACCTTGACCGCTATTCGCTTGTGGGGACCGATTGGAAACGGCATCGAGACCGTACCGGAGAGCCTGGCAAAGGCGTCCGGGTCCAAAGTGCTGCCGAGTGCTCTGCCCAATCTATCCCATACACTTTGGTCCGGGAAAAAAGCCTGGCACACGCAGAAGCAACGTCCGTCATAGTCGCTGTCAAGAAACCAGGCTGCGACTTTTTCAGCCCCGCTGGAACGCACACTGTTTGTCACCGGATCGTAGATATCCACGCCCTCCATGCGAACAACGAACTGCTTGTCCGAGGGAGCTCTGGCGGAAGCGGAGCCGTCCTTCCACTCTTCAATGCGCGTTCTCGGCGAGCCGGAGACGGTGAAAAGCTGGCTTGAGACGGTGGTCTTCAAGAGGTCGCCCATGTTTACGTCAGGGCGAATCTGGGCCATGTGGAGCTTGATGTCCGGGTCCTTTACTTCCTGGATGGTCACCTGGGCCTCACCCGTGAAGCTGAAGGCTGCGAAGACCAGATCATCGTAACCTCGCCGTGCGGCAGTCCGGATGCCGTCCTCAACCATATGTGCGGTCAGCGGCCCATACTGCGGCCCGAACATCACCGCAACCTGACGCTCTCCGTCCCCATTTCTCCATGTTCCCTTCGCGTGGAGAATCGAGCCGTCGGCCAGAGCCTCCAGTGTATTGAACTTCATGACTTTGTTATCTGGAAAGCGCACGCCGTCCCCGCGCAGGAGCCGGATCATGCGGTCAAGATAGGCCTCGGCATTCTGCGATTCGGTTTGGATGGAGGCTTCACCAAAGGTCTCGAGTTCCTCAGGTGCTCCTCCAATCGGAGACTCCAGAGGTTCTTCGTCGTCGATGCTTTCTTCGGCGGGGATGACACCCTCAACTGTGAAGGGACCGGAGACACGTACCATAGACCGGTCCACAAATGGCTGGTCAACGAGTTCTTCCTGATCGGCCCGGGCAGAAATACACGCATTCACCTTGTCCATTTTCTGTCGCCATGACTGCCGGTATTCGGTCACCGCATTCTTCAACTCTTCGGGCCAGTCGGGGTCTGTGTCGAAGGGAACTTCCCATTCCTTCCATTCCTTTTCCGGAAGTTTCCACCGGCGCTCATCCGCATCCGTAATTGATTTCTTACCCTCTGATTGTATTTTCTCTTGAAGCTTGAGCAGGAGCTTCTTTCTCAGATCTTTGCTGACAGTCTTCCCAAGGGAGTTGTTGAGGATTGTCAATTTTCCTGCAAGGTTCGGTTCCCACTTTTCAAAGATCGGGTCAAGGGCCTGGTTCTGGGCAATGCTTTTGAGTGTAATATGTGGCACGGCCTTACAGTCAAACGTACATGTACCCTGAATTTTGCCTCCCGGATCGGTCAGCCAGGAGCCATTAGGGTTTCGATGAACATCTTCTGCGCTTGTGGGCCTAAGCTTGTAGTAGTCAAACTTCGCCGTCAGCAATCGCTGCCGTGCAATGGCAATCGCCACCCGGCTTACATCAACTGTGATCCATCGCCGTCCCCACTCTTCGGCAACAAACGCCGTCGTCCCGCTTCCGCATGTCGGATCAAGCACAAGGTCGCCAGGGTAGGTGGTCATGAGCATGCAACGTTCGACAATTTTCTCGTTCGTTTGGACAACATATGCCTTTTCGCCAGCATCAAAACCCCATTTCGGGTTCGCGGGTGAGATCTTCGTCCTTGTCCTTGACGTCGCGCCGACCGACTTCGGGCTGGAAATTGCTGGCATACCTGATGCCGTAAGGCGGGTCCATGTAGATCATCTGGACTTTCCCCGCCAGGGCCTCTCGCCGGGCCAGTGACGCCATGACAGCGAGCGAGTCGCCAAGAATCATACGGTTTGTCCAGTCCATCGGATGCTTATAAAACTGCACAGCCTCGCGGTATTCTTGTTCGGGGTCTGCGAAAAGGTTGCGCTGGATGTCCTGTCGCTTCACCACCCGGAGAATCGCCTGCGTTGAAATGCGCTCGTGAATATGCAAGGCCACCGGATCAGCCACACACCACTGCTGTTCCCGTTTGCCCGCCCATTCCAGCCACGGCTCATGATTCCTCAGGGCTTCCTGCAAAAGCTTGATCTCGTTCGGGTTCAGTTTGCGCCGGGCAGAGTCTTCGATCAGCTTTTCGATGGAGTCCGTCTTTCCAGTGGCATCGAAGCGGAGCGCAGGAGAGAGGTGCGGATTGTAGGCGTACCTGACTTTCTTTTCCCTTACGATTTCACCCCGCGCCGCCAGCCCCGCAGGCGGGATGTTCAGCCGCTTCACACTTTTATGCCGGTAATCCACGACATTCTCGTCGGCTTGCTCGATCTTCTTTTTTTGCCTCGCCATAAAGCCTCCGGGTTTAGCCCAACAAAATCCGTCTAGACCTTCTCCTTTCCACTCCCCCTTTTGTAAAGAGATGGCAGGGGGATTTCAAGTATTATTATCAAAAATTGTTGTTCGGGTCAAACGAAATCCTTCTCCCCTCTTTAGGAAATGGACCCCACCCAATTACCCCCCTTTAGCAAAGGGGGGATTTGAGACTGAGGAAAATCCCCCTCAATCCTCCTGAAGCTGCGAAAAAATCGATTCGGTTCCTTTTAACGTCTTTCCGGCGAAAGCCGGAATCCAGTGCTTTCTTGGCTTTACGAAATGACTGGACCCCGGTTTTCACCGGGGTGACGACTCAAATACAATTTTTTCACACCTTCCCTTTTCTAAAGGGGGAGGTTAATGGGGCGGGATTCCGGGCGAAGTCCCGGACAATGCGTAGGTTCTTATTTTGGTTTTGGCCGGAGGCCATCGCATTTATTTCCCTTCGACGATCGGCCGGCGGTTTTCGAGACGGTCAAGGATTTCGAGAAGTTTAGTTTTTCGGGCATTGACCTGTCGGATTTTGGACAAATAATCTTTCCATTCGTATTCTCTTCTCAATTTTATCAAGAGCTCGCGCACACTCTTAAGGTATCCTGCTGCGGTCTGGTAGGCATTCGGTTTGGTCATGGCGATCTGTTTTTCGGCAAGGCCCTTCCAGATGGCCAGAGCCCGGTCCGGATAGCGATCAGCCACGACCTCTGCAATGCTATCCTCTCGATAAATGTCCCACCCCCAGGAAGCTTCTCTTTTTGACCGACGATGGTCATACCACTGGAGGACATCGTCGGGTCGCTTTTCCCAAATCGCGATGTCAATAAGGACATCGGTCACGGGAAATTGGTTCTTCCTGATCTCAGAGGCTTCTCTGACCCCTGTTTCGGGCAATGGCCACGACGGATCGATCTGAGGAAGTTTGCCCGTCTCCAAATAGAGAAGAGCTGCAAGCCGAATCGCTGGCCACACCTTTGCCCGTTCTGCAGCTTTCCGCATCTCCTTAAACGCTTCAAGCGACGGCGACTGAACGAAGTCGTCAACCCGAAAAGACGCAACCCCCTGCCAATCTCCTTCTTTTTCCCTCATCTCCCGCAGAGTGTCACGCAACTGTTTGGCAATACCCGGCAATTCTTTTTGAGTTGCCTTAATCCCCTTGCATATCCATTGTTCAGCCTCTTGAAAACGCTTGGCTTCCCTGAGAACATTCACGAGGCGGCCATAGCTTTTTGTCTTTACAGCCTCCTGTTCGCAGAGGGGGATAATCTCTTCATTCCGCCCAGAATTTTCAAAAGCACGGATGATCCAGTTGGTCAGGCCATCCCGATGGTAATTACGAGAGAAACTATCCTCACTCTTGTCTATCTTCAGTAAATTCAATCGCTCGACGAGAATATCAGCAGCAGCGCTCCAGTCCGACGCCTTCTGTTTCTTTTCCCAGAAGGATTCCGATCCATTGCAAAGTTCATATTCATCCTGTAATTCAGCATCGATTACCCAGAGCATCTGTTCGACCGGTGGTAAAGAAGATTGAGGGAGTGCCCGAAAGACCACATCCAGACACGCGGAGATTTCCATACCCGTTTCTCCTTCGTCATCACTCATCTCCACTTGCCGTGTCCCTGCCTCCAAAAGCTCCTTTCCTAAAGCAACGACTTCATTTGCGTGTCTTCTTGACAAGAGTGATTCCAGGCGATCCTTCACCCGTGAGTAGTCAGGAATATATCCTTCATTATTCCAATGGTGCCGCCATCCCGGCTCGGAACTCAACTCCCGGATTTCCTTTCTAACGGCGGCTACAATTTTGTTCACAGATCCTCTTGAAAGGTCTTGTCGATGCTGCAAATCTTCGCGGACATTTGAATATTTTCCTGAAAGGTCCTCGACGAGACCAATGAGTTGCTCTTTAGTCTGACCATCCAAAAAGTCTCTCAAAGAGAGGGAGGGCGTTTTTACAGGTTTCTTTGAGGCAGGGAAATTCATCTCTATCTCCTCTCCGTCCTCATCATACTCGTCTGTCTCTTCGCCTTCATCCTCCCAGGATCCTTCGTCCGAGGAATCTTCAAGCAGCTCAAGGCGTTCGTCCTTTTTGTCAATTAAGGGAACTTCCGCATTCTTTTTCAGTTGATCCAGATATTCGAGCACAACCGCCACAGCATGTTTGCAGTTCGCCCCATAAGGACACGTGCAGACCGATATCAACTTCTTATCGTCAAAATAGACGTGGGTTGCATATTCATCTCCCCCCAGGACCCAGGCGATCAATCCCTCATCTTGGGTTCGACCCAGATCCTTCACCTGGTGGTTCCGTTGATAACTCCGCCCTCGCGAAAGGACTCTGCTCCCGACCCACTCCTCTAAATCATCCCAAGTCAGTTCTTTGAAAAGGATTCCTTTTGAAGTTTTTGTAACCATTTTTTTCCTCTCGGTTATCCGGCGTAAAGTCCTCTTTCCCTGATGTATCGGTCCGTGGAAGAAGGGACCAAACGAGTGATTGATTCACCTTCCTTAATCTTTGCTCGAATAAGGCTCGATGATAGGGATGAATACTTTGAAGGGAGAGCGATAAAAAACACCCTCTCTCCATACGCCTTGTTTTCCTTTCTGCAAAATAGGATCTCCAGAGCGCGTTCTTCATACTGATCTCTGTTGGCCACCATGAACTGGCACTGACAGAAAAGCTCATCCAATGACTTCTTCCGATTCCGGTAATACTTTTTATCCAGGATTCGAAGAATGGTATCAAACCCGACGATGAAGAAGTAGGGGATCGGTGAAGGATAATATTTTCTTAAGGGTTTCAGCTTTTGGAGAAACAGACCACGGTTGGAAAGGCCGATAGAGATATTAGGATCTCTTCCAAATACCTTGTTCACCATTGCAAGACGATCCTCGAATTTCGCACCGACGGGTCCTTTGTCCATGGCCTGAAGATCCAGGAGAATGAGAATTTCATCCAGGTCGCCCTGTTTCTTTGCCTGCCTGGTCAAGGCAAGATGGGCCATGGTGGGTGGATTGAAGGAGGCTGGAAAGATCCCGAGACGGCCTCTGTGATTTGAAATACCTTTGTGAGCTTTACGAATAATTACGATTTCTGACTTTTTCGAATGCTCCAGGTGCTCCATCCACTGTTTCACCGTGGGTGCGTCCGCACCGGACCATGAAAATCTCCCTTTGCCCCCTTTTTCCAAAGGGGGGTTGGAAAAATTTTTCGTAAAACGAACCAATTCTTCGTGAAGAAGGCGGAGGCACTGCTCGGCCGCCCCTTCCTTGATCTCTCTGCGGGTGCCATGCAATTTCACCTTCTTCGTTCGAGTCCTCGTCCCATCAGAAAACCCTAAGAACACCGTTCCCACGGGGGTTTTCTTTGTCCCGCCGGTCGGTCCTGCTACACCCGTCGTCGATAATCCACA
>DATIGG010000196.1:0-13763 GCA_035454825.1 Thermodesulfobacteriota bacterium
TGATCCCGATGGATCGGGATAGCTTCCCGATATCGCCACAACGTGGTGTTTCTCTTCGAAACCTTTTTGATCGAAATTTTGGGCTCAAATGGAAGGTCAAGTGGGGAGCCGCAGACGCATCGCCATAACACAGAGGTAACAGAATAGGAACGATTGCAATCAGGGCAAACGAGTCGATCCATGAATGAAACCCAAATTCCTCCATCCCCATGTGCTCAAGGGCTGTGTCGCAAATCGATTCATGGTTCGACAGGCTCACTACGAACGGACGTAGGCACCTTAAATCCCAATTACTTAGCTGTTCGTCCTGAGCGTGTCGAAGGGCGGACGGCAAATTACGAAACAGTCTTTAAAGGGGATAGGCGAGGACTATTATTTCTTGGCGAGGGGAAACATCACGCGGAAGGTGGTCTGGCTTTCCGCAGACTCCACCTCCATCTTCCCTCCCATGCTTTTGACCAACCGGGTCGTAATGTGAATGCCCCTACCCTTTCCATCACCCAGGAGATAACGATTCTTGTCCTCAACCGGGATTTGCCCCGTATTCGTAATTTCGGCCACGGCCCAATCTTTCTTTCGATACGATCGGATGGCAAGTCGCCCTCCATCCTCAGGGATGGCATTGGTGGCATTATTAAGAAGATTATCCAACACCCTTTCGATGTGAAGAGGAAAACATCGAATCCACAGGGGGGATTCCAAAGGATCCTCAGCGAGATGGATATCCTGCCGTTTCATCTCCTTGATGGCTTCTCCATTAATCTGAAAACGTCTCATTAATTTCTTCGTCAGATCGACCGTTTCTTCCCTTCCCTCCCTTCCATTAAGGTGAAGCGTCAAGGCCAACTCCTGAAGCCGGGAGGTCTCTTTAAAAATGACGTCCAGGGCCTGATCAACCTTCTCCTTTCTCGAGAGATAGTCTCCCTCCTCCAGGAGTTTTTTCAACCGTTTCGCAAATCCCGCGACAGCAATGGCAGGGTTCTTAAAATCATGAAGTATGTCGTCCATCTTCTCCAGTCTCAATCCCTTCATCAGTTCCTTTCCAAAAAAGGTGAAGATCTCAATCTCCTCATCCCTGAAGCGTTGATGATGCGCCTGGGCATCGAAGGCCAGAAAGTATTGGACCACGTCGTTCACTTTCAGGGGGACGTAGAGAACCGAATGAATCTGTTGATGATCAAAGAGCCGTTTGAGGTCTGGATTCAACAGGCGGCTCTGCTGCGGATTATCGATGAGGATATAATTCGGATAGATTTTCTCATGCTCGAACTCGCCATAGGGACCCGTCTGGTTTACAATGGTAGAGATGTAAGGTTCCTGGAGGGAAAAGACCTTCCCAATCCCATGGTGAACTTCAGGATATCCCGCTTCCAGAATCACATTCTGCCGATCCTGCATCACCGAAAAGAGGGCGCATCTCTGAATCTGCATGATATCGACCATTTCCGGAACAACGAGATTGAAGACATCTTTCATCTTAATCCCTTCCCGTCTCCCCAGCTTCAAAAAGATTTGTTCCACAATCTTATCTTTCGTCAGATTCAACTTCTGGAGGTCCAAAATCCGTTTCTGTGCAATGACATAACTCGCCCTTCTCCCAAAAACCTCAGCGATTTTGGCTTCGAGCGGGGTAAACTCCTTATCCTTGTCTTTGAAGTAGATCTGGAGCACCCCTTCCGTGTCCATATCTTTGAGTGAAAACCGGGGGATGGAGAGAGGAATGGCGAGCATCGATTGGATGCCATGTTTTTGAACTTTCTCCTTATTCTTGTACTTCTCCTCCTTAAGAATGTTGGGAACAAAATAACTTCGATGCGTTTTCACCACCTCTCCAGCGATCGTGTCCTCAAAGGGGATGGCAACCTCCTGGTCCTCGTCCATTGAAGGGAAGCTCCCAAAGGCAATCATCTCTTCCCGGGATGGATCATAGATTCGGATGCTGGCTGCCTCAGCCCCCAAAAATTCCACCACGTTCTTCGCAACAGACTGAAGGATCTCTTTTTCGCTGAGGGAGGGATTGATCTCGATGATCGTCTCGATCTGACTGATGAGACGATCCACATAACGGAAAAGAACCTCTTCTTTAACGATATCCACGACCGTGGCCAATTCTTCGAGGGAGAGTTTACACCCTTTCTCAATTAAGCCGGTCAGGATGGAGTGAACGAGATTTTGATCAATATCAAATCGGTTCATAATCACTCAAGGTCAAAAGACCCTCCAGAAATAATAGTATTATAGACCATGGGTGAATGGTGTCAACTTTGGGGTGAGAAATTCCAGATGCCAAAGTGCAACGATCAACGATTGAAAAGGAATAAGGCTTTGAAGTTTGATCATCCTAAAAAGAAGCCGAATTTTCCAACTTCTTGAAGAGGAGGACGCTGTTCACTCCTCCAAAACCGGCGGAAGCGGAGAGAGCTATCCGAACCTCTTTCTTCCTGGCTTGATGGGGAACATAGTCGAGGTCACAATCCGGATCTGGAAATTCATAGTTCTTTGTTGGATGGATCATCCCCCTTTCAAGGGTCAGGAGAACGGCAATTGCCTCCACTCCACCGGCGGCCCCCATCATATGGCCTGTGATCGATTTCGTAGAACTGATCGGAATCTCATAGGCCAGTTTTCCAAAAACCCCTTTGATCACTTTCGTCTCCACTTTATCATTCAAGGGCGTCGAGGTCCCATGGGGATTGATATAATCGATCTCCTCCGGTCGTACCCCTCCCATTTGGAGGGCATCCCGGAAGGCTTTACCCAGGGCCTTCCCATCCGGGTCAGGTTCGGTGAGATGATGCGCATCCGCAGTCATTCCAAATCCACCCACTTCTGCATAGATGTGCGCCCCTCTCTCCTTTGCGTGGTCTAACTCTTCAAAAATGAGGATCCCCGACCCCTCACCCATCACAAAACCATCTCTTTCCCGGTCGAAAGGTCTGCAAGCCCTCTCAGGCTCGTCATTTCGGGTCGACATGGCTCTCAGAACATCAAAGCCTGCAAAGACAAGAGGGGTAATACACGCGTCCGTACCTCCGGTTACCATAAAGTCTTCTCTTCCCCCCTGGATCTGAAGGAAGCTATTGATCATGGCATGGGTGGCAGAAGCGCAAGCGGTCGAAATGGCAAAAGTGGTTCCCCGGATTGTAAAGCTTTGGGCAACATGCGAAGCAATTGAACTCAAATAGATATTAGGAAGACCGAAGGGAGAGAGTCCTCTGATGCCCCTTGACATGAACCGCTCATGGTAATACTCCAATAATTCCATCGCCTCCGCCCCTACTCCAAGGATCACCCCAATCTGAAAAGGATCCAACCCCTTCACCTGATACTGCCCTTCTCTGTGGGAAGGGGTATCTTCGATCTCATCATTCTTTTCAAGGGTCAACCCCGCATCCATCAGGGCAAGCCGGGTGGCAGCGATTGCGTACTGGGAGGTTTTTCCGAGATGTTTGGAATGTTTCGTCCGATCGATATATCGATACGGATCAAACCCTTCGATAGGGGCAGCAATTTGACATCGGTACTGGTTCATATCCCGGTTGGGAAACTCGATCCGCTTGAATGAGGACCGCCCTTCAATCAAACTTTTCCAGTACGCTTCTTTCCCAAACCCGACAGGAGTAACTGGGCCAACCCCTGTCACTACCACACGCTTGTTGTAACCGCTCACGGCCGCCACCTCTTCAGGTTGTTGTATTATTGTGATCGTTTACCTTTCTTCTTGTCAAGCCATCGTTCAAAGACGATAGCCTACAATTGTAGTTGCAGCAAGAAGGCTGTCGATGGTGGGGATTGGCCTCCCACTTCTGGGAGCAGCCGGCCCCGGCGGTCGGCTATGGCAAGGTCAATCGGAAGCACCGGAAGCTTAATCTGTTTGAGGTTCTTGTTTTTGTTTTCTCCTCTTTCTCCAATATTCGAGCCTTCCTTTAACGTCTCGCTCAAAGCCAAGATCTGCCGGCCGATAGTAAATTCTTCCTTTCAGATTCTCGGGAAGATAATCCTCCTCAATAAAATGGCCCGGATAATCATGGGGATATTTGTATTCCTTCCCATATCCCAGATCTTTCATGAGAGAGGTCGGGGCATTTCTGATGTGAAGCGGAACGGGCATATTCTCCTGTTCCCGGATATCTTTTTCAACCTCTTGGTAGGCCACATAAAGAGCATTCGATTTAGGTGCCGTGGCCAGATAGACTGCTGCCTGGGCAAGGGCCAGTGTCCCTTCTGGAAGGCCAACGAAATGAAAGGCTTCCATCGCGGAGACAGTGACCTGAAGGGCTTGGGGATCCGCCAGGCCCACATCTTCAGAGGCAAACCGGATCATCCGCCGTGCGATATAGAGAGGATCCTCACCGGCCTCAATCATCCGGCCAAGCCAGTAGAGCGCCGCATCCGGGTCACTTCCCCTGAGACTCTTGTGCAACGCAGAAATAAGATTGTAATGTTCTTCACCTGCCTTGTCATAAAGAAAGGTTTTCTTTCGAAGGGCCTCTTCCAGATTCTCCTTTTTAATGGAACGGATGCCTGATGGGTCCGGCGGGGTTGTCAAGACAACCATTTCAAGGGTATTGAGCCCTGCCCTCGCATCGCCATTGGCTAACCGGCAGATCCCTTCAAGGACTTCAGATTCTAAAACCGCCGGGTATTTCCCCAATCCTCTCTCCTGGTCTTCCAGCGCTCTTTTCAGAATGATTCTTACCTCCTCTTCGTTCAAAGCGTTCAAGGTAAATACTTTCGTCCGGGAGAGCAAAGGGGATATCACTTCAAAAGAAGGGTTCTCTGTCGTGGCGCCGATAAGAATGATCGTCCCATTCTCAACATGGGGAAGGAAGGCATCCTGCTGCGCCTTGTTAAACCGATGGATCTCATCGACAAAAAGGACCGTTTTTCTCTTTTGATACTTCCACTCTTCGTCCGCTTCCTTGATCACCTCCTTGATCTCCTTTACTCCGGAGAGAACCGCGCTAAACGCAATAAATTGAGCGCCTGTGGTTCCGGCGATGATCATGGCGAGGGTCGTCTTTCCGGAACCTGGAGGCCCCCATAAAATCATGGAGGGAAGGCGGTCCGATTCAATGGCCTGCCGAAGAACCTTTCCTGGCCCTAAGAGGTGGTCCTGCCCCACAAACTCTTCGAGTGTCCGGGGTCGCACCCGGTCAGCGAGAGGAGCCTCTCTTGGAAGGAACTTGGGGCTTCCGACCTCAAAAAGATCGCGTTGTTTCTTCAATCTTGCCTCATAACATAGGGGACAGGGCGTAGGGTGCAGGGTAGAGGAATTGACAATTCCCACTCCCAATTATCTACACCCCACCCCCTACCCCCTATACCCTATCATTACTCAGTCAGTTCTTTCATTACTTTAAGCATTTGATCATGGATCAAACCATTGGAGGCAAGGGTTTCATCGGAATAGATGCTATGGGGTCTCCCCCGGAAGTCCGTCATTTTCCCTCCTGCTTCAGTAAGGATCAAGCTCGCTGCAGCCAAGTCCCATGGATGGAGCTTCATCTCCCAGAACCCGTCGAAACGACCTGCGGCAACATAGCAGAGATCGAGGACAGCAGAACCAGGCCTTCGGAGGGCAAAACTCCGGGTGATGAAGGCCTTGAAGTATTTGAGATAGAAATCGCTATGGTCGCGGACATCATAAGGAAACCCTGTACAGAGGAAACTTCCATCCAGGTCATCGGTACGAGAAACGCTGATCCGGTCCCCGTTGAGGACAGCGCCTTCCCCCTTTTCGGCTTGGAACAGTTCGCCAAGAAGCGGATTATAGACCACTCCCATATTCACCACTCCCTCCATCTCAAGCCCAATGGAGACACAGAAGCAGGGGTATTCATGAATATAATTCGATGTCCCGTCTATCGGGTCAATGATCCATCGCCATGAAGATCCCTTTTCTTTATAGAGAGTCTCTTCTGACAGGATATCATGATCTGGAAAAGCATCGGAGATCATCTTGACAATGGTTGATTCACAAAGCTTATCCACCTCGGTCACCGGATCGATTTCGCCTTTGTATTCTACCGCATGTTTGTGGCCATAATGAACCATCTGTATCCGGCCCGCCTCTTTTGCCGCTGCAATAGCCAATCGAACAAAACGATCGTCCTTCTTCATGATTTTCCTTTTAGATATCGGAGGAGTTGACAGCGCCTTCAACAAAACTATATGATACCCATAGAATCAAGTCAACTGAAGCATTCCCATCTCCTCAGTCTTGGGACAGGAACAGGGAGTTACCATTGTGCAGGGAGCGTACAGCGAGGCCGGTTATGGAAAAAGAGAAGAAATTTGAAACCTATGGCAACTGTTTTGTGTGCGGTGAGAAGAATCCTGGGGGTCTACGACTCAGTTTCGAAATTGACAAGGAGAAGCGGACCCTCAAAACCATGTTTGTCGCGAGCCAAACATACCAAGGCTATGACGGCATTGTTCATGGCGGAATCATCAGCACCCTTCTTGATGAGGCCATGGCCAAATTGGCCTACGAATTGGATTACAATGCTATCACCGCTGCCCTGGAGATCAGGTTTAGAAAACCTGCACCCATCCTCGAACCCCTGAAGGTCTGCGGAGAAATAACAGAGGTAAAGGGAAAGCTCGTTAAGGCCAAGGCCCATGTCGCCAAGGCAGACGGAACAATTCTCGCGACAGGAACTTCAACCCTTATGAGACAAAAGACTTCATGATTGGAATGATGGAATCTTGGAATATTGGTGAAAAACAGGGCTCAAGGAGAGAAACCCGTCTGTGACGGAACCAGGCAATTTTACGGTCTACGTATTCATCGTCTTCTTTTTTCGTTCGTAGACCCATTGGGCAAAATCTGCGTCGAAACCAAACTGTACTAACAAATCCCGATTCTCCAACAGCCGTTGCATGGGAAGGTCTTCAACCTTTTTCCCTGCCTGCAGGAAGATGGCCCGATCGCAGAGGTCCATGGCGAGCGCCAGATGGTGCGTGATGATCACCTTGGTCTGATTGAGCTGCCGGATACGTTCAATCAGGGCCTGGCTCCCTGCCGGATCGAGATTATCCGTTGGTTCATCAAGGGCAAGGATCTCGGAATCCATGGCCAACACGGTCGCCAGGGCCACTCTTTTTTTCTCTCCTTCACTCAGGTGGTGAGCGGATCGCCGCTCAAATCCCTGGAGTCCAACGATCTCGAGGGCCCTCGCTACTCGATGTTTAACTGCCTCGAGGTCCAATCCCATATTGAGAGGCCCGAAGGCTACGTCATCATAGACCGTGGGGCAGAAGAGCTGATCATCCGGGTTCTGAAAGACAAGACCCACCCTTCGCCGGATCTCTTTCAGGTTCTCTTTTACAAGCGGAAGTCCAAGAATCGTCACCCTTCCATTTCCAACTAACGTCCCGTTGAGGTGATACAGGAGGGTAGATTTTCCAGCGCCATTCGGGCCAAGAATGGCAACGGATTCTCCTCGAAATACCTCCAATTGTATCTCCCTTAACGCAGGAGTCCCATCCGGATAGTGATAGGAGAGACGATCAATTTCAATGACCCTATCGGACTTCATCCCAACAAGACCCTCAGGAAAAGAAGAACCGGGACGATTGTGAGAAAAAGAAATTCTCCCGTTCCAAACCTCCCCAGCGAAACCCCCGGCATCGCCCCACGATAACCTCTCGAGAGCATGGCGAAATAGACTCTCTCCGCCCGATGAAAACTCCTCAAAAAGAGAGTTCCTATCATATGACCGATTGTCTTGAGTTGCCAGAACCATCTTCCACCAAAAGACCTGGAATCTCTTGCCCGTTTCATCCGGTGTATCTCATCCACCAGGAGGAAAGAGTAGCGATACATGAAGGAGAGGAGGACGGTAAAAACTCTGGGCGCACCTAACTTCTCCAACCCCTTCACCAAATGGGGAAAGGAGGTGGTAGAGTAAAGGAGGATGATGCAGAATACTCCGAGACAGGATTTAATGACGACATTCCAGAAGACCCAGAGGCCACTCCTTGACACGGAGAGGCCGCCTAGCCCCAGATTATATCCTCCGGCTACCGTATCCTTCTTCATGAAAGGAATGGAGGCAGTGATGACGAGGAGAAATGGAAGGATGATCAGGAGTTTCTGTACGAGATGGAAAAGCGGAAGCCGCGAAACAAGCGTGATGCTGATCAGGCCTCCAGCCAGAATCATGAAGAGCAGAAAATTTTGAGGGGGCGTACTGACACCGATCAAGATGAAGGAGAAGAACACGATGACCTTGGCTCGGGGATCCAGATGATGGATGGGGCTCTCGAGAGTGCTGTGGTGGTCCAAGAATTCGTGCCGCATCAGGATTCCTGTAAACCCCTCGAAAGAAGTGAAAAGATCGATTCGCTTTTTTTCATGTCATTCCGGCCCCGTATCAAGTACGGAATAAACTCCAGCCGGAATCCAGTGTTTTCAAGTCATTACGGACTGACTGGACCCCGGTTTTCACCCCGCTAAAAGCGGGGCTTAAATATAATTCTTTCACAACTTCTCAGTCTTTGGACGGGTCATGATAACAGGATCAGGGTTAATCCAACCCAAGCAGTTTCGAAAGATTGTGCCCGAGAATTTTTTTTTGATCCTCCGGCTTCACACCCGACTCATTCATTTCTTGAAAATACCTCCGGGGCCGAATGAGCGGGAAATCGGATCCGAAGAAAATCTTGTCAGCTCCCACGATCTCACATCCGACAGAATAAATCTTATTCGAATAGAGGAAAGGGGAAGCTGCCGTATCATAATAAACGTGGGTCAGTGCCTGAGCAATCTCGGGCATCAGCTCATAAAAAAGGATCCCTCCGCCCCAATGGGCCAGAAGGATAGAAAGATTCGGATAAGAAAGAGCCAGCTCGCAAAATCTTTCGAGAGGCGTTTCTCCCTTTCCAGGATAGGGATGGCCAATCGTTTCGTTGGTGTGGAGGAGTAACGGAATCTTTTTCCCTTCCATCTCGGTCAGGACAGGCTTCATAAGATCCAGATCTTGAGAAGTCATCTCCCGATCGTAGAAAGCGATCTCCCCGATCCCTTTCACTCCTTCCTCAATCGCATCTTCCAGTTCGCTCATGGACGCATCTGGATCTTGGAAGGAGAGAGAGGAAAAGACGATGAGACGACGGGGATAACGTGACGCCGCTTCCAAAAGATACTGGTTATGAAGGTGACAAAGATCTGGCCGTTTCCAGGAAAATCCACAAATCACGGAAGAGGCGATCTCCTCCTCGTCCATAGAGGCGATCAATTCTTCAACGCCGATGACCTTTGACTTTGGATTCCGATAGATCGACGAAAACCCTTCATCTTTTTCACAAAAGGAATTTCGCTTCTTTCTGACCTCGTCCGGAAAGATATGGGTGTGGCAGTCTATGATCATGGTTGCGTTTGAATCGAGAGCGGAGGAAGAGATCCGTGATCAGGTCCTCATTGGAAAAGGCTTACATCCCCTTTTCCTGCCCGGATGACCTTGGGAAAATCACCGGTAAGATCGAGGATGCTGGAATGTTCAGCGACGATCACACCTCCATCGATGACCAGGTCGAGTCGTTTCCCAAAACGCTCTTCGATCTCGGCTGGATCGTTGTAGAGCCCTTCACCCGGTTTGCTGACACTCGTACTGACGATGGGATGTCCCAGCTCTTTGACAAGGGCCAGACAGATCTTGTTATCCGGGATCCGGATCCCGACTGTCTTCTGTTGGGTCTGGGCAATTTTGGGAACAAGCTTCGTCGCCTTCAGAATAAAGGTGTAGGCCCCTGGAAGGAGACGCTTCATGACTTTGTAAGCATAATTTGAAACAAAGGCATAACGGCTAATATCCTTGAGATCGGAGCAGATGAAACTCAGGGGTTTCTTATCTGCCGCCTTCTTGAGTCGATGGATCTTCTGGATCGCCTCTGGATTGAAGAGATCGCAACCGACACCATAGATCGTGTCTGTAGGATACCCAATGACCCCTCCCTGTCCCAGAACGTCCACCACTTTCCGAATCAGTCTGATCTGTGGATTCTTCGGATTGACCGCAATGATCATGAAACTCTCTCTCCTTCCTATATCTCTCCTAACTCTTTCACTCGGATGCCATTGACAAAACGCTTGCTGAAGTAAGGAGCATCAAGATTATCGACTCTCACCTCTTTATTTCGAGAGGAGGCGTGGACAAACTCATTATTCCCGATATAGATTCCCACGTGCGTGTTACTCGCCCTTCTTGTGGAAATCTTAAAAAAGACCAGGTCGCCTTCCTCCAATTCATTCTTCTTGATCCGCTTTCCGATGCGGAACTGTTCCCATGCGGTTCTCGGAAGTTGAATATTAAATATTTCATAGATCTTCTTGACAAAGGCCGAGCAATCGATCCCCTTGAGGGTTGATCCTCCCAACCGATAAGGAATTCCCAGAAAGTTTTTAACCACCCGGATAAAAAGGTTCCTTTCCTCCGGCCCCTTCCATTTGTCCGAAGCAGGTTCATTGGCCCCTTGTTTCTCCTCCTGCCCTTCTCCGGAAATGATCGCTGGCGCCTCCTCCAGGTCTTCCAACTCTTCCTCAGGATCTTCGGTCACGTTCTTCGGGGTTGACAGGATAAGTTTTTGTCCCGCTGCGAGATCATTGCTGCGGAGCTGATTGATTCGTTTAATCGCCTCAACGGAGAGGCCAACCCTCCTGGAGATGCTATAGAGATTGTCCCCTTTCTTCACAACATAAGAATCGGGGTCGCCGGAAGGCTTTTTGGCAGTCTTTTGGGTGGTATCCTTTTTTTGATTCTCTATTGTAACAGGAATCAGCAGAACCTCGTTTAGCCTAAGGTCTTCTTTCTCGAGGTGATTGGCTTCCTTTAAGGCACCGATCGAAATACCATAGTTTTTTGCAATCTTAAAGAGGCTGTCTCCTGATTTGACTCTATACCGCTCCTCAGCAATCCCCACCCATGGATGGACAAACAATAAAAACAGAACGAACAACCAAACGGTCCGACAGGTCCATCGCTTCACGATGAAGTTCCTCCTTTCCTCAATTTCGGATGATTTCTCCCCTGATCAAAAAATGGGAGAAGGAGAAAGCGGATGTTTTTAAAGTGGGTATAATATACAAAACTTAAATCCAGAAGTCAACCCTTCGCTCTCTCAGGGTTGACCCTGAGCAGGCATTTTGCTCCCTAAAGAGCAAGGTTTGGCCCGGTCGAAGGGTAAAACATAACTTTGAACAAAATGACTTCGAATGGATTCCTACTCTTTCACGAGGACGATCCGGATAATGGCACGGGGCTCCGTTTCGGCTCCTAACTGATTGAGTTTCTTATCTTTTTCTTCAGCCTCCTTCCTCTTTCCTCCAACATCCGAAACAGCACCTCCAGAGGGTTTTCCCGGGAGCGTTACCTGCTGTTCCTCCTCAGGCAGCCTGGCTTTTTCTAATTCTTTCCTGAATTCCTGGAGGACAGGACTGGGAAGAGAAATAAGAAGCATATTTCCCTCTGCATTCAGCATTTCCCCCCCAAATTTCTTCACCAGTTCCTCAAGTTCAGAAGTTGTCTTCTTGGGGTCTGAGCTTCTTAAGACAATTTCCTCCGAAGGTTTCAGCTCGGCAAAGGTTGTCCCCTTTACGGCAGCATCCTCCATTCTTTTCATTTTTAAAGGGGCGGGCGAAGGAGATTCCGGTTTATGCGCTAATATTGAGCCCGATTTCTTCTCTTCAGTGGTTGGCTGGAGCGCTGCATCCTCTTTAGACGATCTCTGTCTGGCAGCTTCGCCAGCAACAATATTTGATCCGGGCGCTGCTATTTCGGCTTGCACTTCCTTCTTCAGACGTCCGGAGACCTCTCTCTCTACTATCTTTTCCGCCTGTTCAGGTGCCGGTACCCGGTCTAATTTCTTCTCTTCTGTCCCCTGGGTTTTAAATTCAGTTGGCGCCCTTTTTTCCTCCAATGAAGAGGGCGTCGACTCTCCTATTTCTTTCGTCCGTGTCAATTCACTGGGCGTCATTTTCGTCAGATAGAGGGCCAAAAAAACGATCGCCACCATTGCCAGTGCCTGCATCGGAAGCTTCAAACGAAGCGGAAGATGAAGCCATCCCCATGAAGCCTTCTCAGGGGGAATGCCTTTTCCTCCCTGTGCTCCAATTTTCTCATAGATTTCTGGGAGGAACCCGCCGGGTACTTCTTGTTCTTCAACAGAGTGGAGCATACGGAGGGTCTTGTCAAAACGGGAATACTCCTTTTCACAATCAGGACAAAGCTCAAGGTGGTTTTTCACCTCTGTCTGCTCTGACGGGCTTAACTCATTCTCCCATAAAGCAGAAAGCCTTTCCCGAACTTCCTCACATCTCAGAGACATGACCTCTCTCCAACTTAATGACTAAATTTCTCCAATATTTCCTTGAGGTCCATTCTTGCCCGATGAAGTTTTGACTTGACCGTTCCCTCAGGAAGACTGAGAAGGATTGAAATCTCCTCGTACGAAAGTCCCTGGAGGTCCCTGAGGACAATCAATTCCCTCTGATCTACTTTCAGCCTCAAAAGCCCCTTCTGAATCCATTCCTGAACCATCTTCTTCTCATAATGGACATCAGGGTTATCCGAAGGATCGAAAAAAGGCCTCGGGACCTCCCCCTCTTCCGTTTCAATGGGATCATCAATGGAGTCCATATTGTAATAGTGTCTCCGCTTCAAGTACTTCCAGCGGTTTCGGCATTGATTCACGATGATCTGCTTGAGCCAGGCATCAAATTTGGCCTCATCCCTTAGATCCCGGATCGATTCAAAAACGGAGACAAAGATCTCCTGGGCCAGTTCCTTTGCCTCCTCCATATTGCCCAACATCCGGTATGCGAAGTTAAATACTTTTTTCTGGTAGAAGAGGACGACCTTTTCAAAAGCTTTTCGATCACCCGCTTTGCAGCCCTCGATCACTTCTCTGCCAATCCTGGGAGAGCTCTCCATCAAAAACTCATTCTTCCCCTAAACATATTGACAACAAATGCTCTGTATTTGTTCCCCGTTTCCACAGTGAACGTTAGTCTTACGGGTTCGAATCCCATCGCCTCAAAAACTTAAGAAGTTCAATGAGTTTAACATCCCTCTCTCTGAGCACCTCAGCAATTGGTTTCGAAGAATAATCGTAAAACCCTCTCCCAGTCTTCACTCCAAGATATCCTTTCTTCACCAGTCGGCTCAGCGTCTTTGGAAGGACATCTCTTGAAACGAGATGGATCGAGGGATTTTTATCAAAGCTCAAAGCAAGATCCAGGCCTGTGAAGTCATACCGTTGGACCACGCCTACGACCGGAATCCGTATACCTAAGCTGCTCTTCACTGCCGTGTCGATATCCTCTGGGGACGTATATCCTTCGTCTAACAGATGAAAGATTTCTCTTGCCATAGCCCTCTGCAGACGATTGACGATATACCCGGGAATGAATTTATTCATCACTACGGGTTTTTTCCCCAATTTCAAGAGGACCCCTTTGATCGTCATCACCGTCTCCATCGATGTTTTGGGGCCCTTTACGACATCGACAAGAGGGAGAAGATGGGGTGGGGCCCACCAATGGGCGATCAATATTCTTTCCGCACGATTCGTTTTTACAAGTTTAAATATGTTGAGATAAGAAGTATTGCTGGCAAGGATGGTTCTGGCCGGACAGATTCGATCCAGGGATTGGAAGAGCTTTTTCTTCGCCTTCGGGTCTTCACTGATCGCCTCAATTACAAGATCGACTTCCCCGGCAGCTTCGAGAGATGACGAGAAATGAATACGGTCAAGAATCT
>DATIGG010000197.1:0-3979 GCA_035454825.1 Thermodesulfobacteriota bacterium
TCTTTTATGGGGCCAGTGAAAAGGCCAAGAGCATCTCGCTCCGGTCTTCAAAAGATGGGAAGGTATCGTTTAAAGTTGACGCTAAAGGAACCTATCAGCTTCCTCCGCCCAGCACCAAGGTCGCTGATCGCATCATCTCCATTGCCCGGTCTATCACCCACATCGATCAGGATCAGGGAAAACTGCCTGTTTCTCTGGGCCTCAGAAATGACCGGATCGACATTACCTTTCAATTCGACCGTAAAGCAGGCGATGAGACGTTCTCCATTTTCTTCCCGGAGCTATAGGGATTTATTAAATCTTACGAAAACACCGAATAATAAAACCCCACCCATGAACGGTGGGGTTTTATATTAACCCCTCCTCTGACCTACAGAATAAGGAGGGTTGCCTAACGTCCCAATTAATGAAGTCATGCTGTTGAGCGCGAATGTTTGGATTTCAGGTTTCGGCTTTTACTCTTTGGGTTATCTTAACCTGAGTCTTGACCTTCTTGATTTTTCTCCACGTGGCAGGCCACATAGTGGCCGTTCCCGATATCCGTCAAAGGCGGGATGGTCGTTGTGCAGATTTCTTTCTTATGGGGGCAGCGACCCTCTCGTCATCGGTCGTTACTGCCTTGCTCATATTTCCCTCCTGTTTCATTATTATTGGAATTATAACATTCCGATTTCCAAAAGGACCAACTTGTTTCAATCAATTGAAGCCTCTATCACTTCCATCCACCCCCAAGAATCTGGGCCAATGATTTCGCCAGATTATTCACGATCGACTCGTCCGGGAGGGTGATGGTCATTCTCAGTCGGCCATCCTGACCTTTTTCCAGACATTCAGAGAGGCGGCTCTTGAGACTCTCGGTCATCTGAAGGGTCTCTTCGGTCCCTTCCCTCTTCGGAAGCATCTCACCGATAAAGGCGAAAGCTGCTCCGAGAAGCTGTCCGCCAGCACTGGCCACCCTTTCCCTCAGGGCCAGCCGCTCCGCTTCTCTATCCACCTCTGCTCTTTGGCTTTCGTCCAGAGCAGCATCCGGTTTTGCTCCCAGCAGTATCTCCAATCTCCTTTTCAGCTCCTCCATGCCGCTGGCAAGATCAACAGTCTTTACCTTGGAATCCGGATCGAGTGCAGCAAGGGCCAATTCATGTTTGGCCGAAAGGGTTCCCAAAAGCTTTTCCTCCAGAGTCTCTTCTGTCACGAGAAGAAAGGCCTGCACCGGCCGTTTCTGCCCCATGCGGTGAACGCGTGAGATTCTCTGTTCCAGGATCGCCGGATTCCACGGAAGGTCCACGTTGATGACGGTATTGGCTGCCTGAAGGTTGAGACCCGTGGCGCCAGCATTTGTCGTAATAAAGAGTTTGCAATCCGGGTCTTTTTGGAACTCGTGGATCAACCCCTGCCTTTTTTTCTGGGGGATGGAGCCGTCAAGTCTGACATGATTGAGCTTCCGTTTTTCAAGCAGAGGCTCAATCAGGCCGAGCATAGTTGTCCATTCTGAAAAGAGAACAATCTTCCGATCCTCTTCGTCGATCAATTGATCGATCAGATTTTCGAATTCCACAAGTTTACTCGAATAGCCGGGGGGTACCTTGTCCACTAAGAAGGTGCTGTTTGCTGCCATTCTGCAAATCAGCAGGGCTTTTTGTAAGCGAAGGAGGTCCATCTCGGAAATGTACCTCTTGGAGATGATCGTTTTGACGATCTTCATTTGGCCATTGTGGAGATTCAGTTGTTCATCCGTAGGAGGAATCCGCCTTATCTCCGTAACTCTTGGGGGCAATTCCGACATCACCGACTTTCTCGTTCGGCGGAGAAGAATGGGCTTCAGCCTTTCCCTCAGGTCATCGAGATTCTTATATCCAAGCACCTTCCCTTTTTCGTCAACGACCCGGTAGCGGTTATAAAACCGGAAGGCGGGTCCGAGTCGCTGGTCATCGATAAATTCGACGATGGAAAAAAGCTCATCGAGACGGTTTTCAAGAGGGGTGCCTGAAAGCACCAGAGCAAAGGGAGATTTCAATGCCTTGATCACCTGACTTGTCTTGGCCGCCCAGTTTTTGATCCTCTGCCCTTCATCAAGAATGATGAGGTCCCATTTTACCCTTTCGATGGGGAGCAGGTCCCGGAGGACCTGCTCGTAATTGCAGATCGTAAAAAAACAGGGGTTGTCATATTGAGCAGCCCTTTCCCTGGCGGACCCAAGAACAATCTGGTGACTGCGATTTGAGAAGCGCATCATTTCAAGACGCCATTGAGATTTCACGGAGGCCGGGCAGACGACAAGGACTTTCGAAATTCCAGCTTCCTGAGAGAGCATCTCGGCCACCCCGATTCCCTGGATCGTTTTGCCAAGCCCCATGTCATCCGCAAGGACGGCCCTTCCGACTCCGACAGAAAAAGCAATTCCATCGAGTTGATAAGGAAGGAGCTCGGTCTTGAGAAGCCCCTTCCGTAAAGGGTGATTCTTCGGGTCTTTTCGGATTTCAGCTACTTTGTCTCTGATCCGTTCAAGATATAGGACCCTGTTGATGAATTCTTCAGCGTCAGGATAAATGGTGACTTCATGATCGAGACGTTCCACTTCCTTGATCCGATGCAAAAGGTCTTTGATGTTCTTGATCGGTCTGTTCATCAGCGGGCGGAGCAGGGCCATGGTTCGAGGATCGAGGCTGTCCGGAACCAGAATCCGCAGCTCGGGTTCTTCGCCATATCTGAGATGGACAGCGATGTTTTTGACCTGATACGGTCTCTCTCTCACTGCTTTACTGAAGCGTCTTTTTACCTCCTGAATGGTATAGAGGAGATGTTTGCAGGTCCCCAGGGTATTTTTCCGGAAATCCGGGCACGAACAGTAGGAATCCCCTTTCTTCCAGCCTCTCAGAGCGACGCGGTAGCTTTTCCCGGAAGAATGGCTCGTGATGGCATAATCGGTCCATAATTCCTCGCGGTTCATGGATTTCAATTGCATCTTCTCAGTTTTAGCCCGCTCTGCCCGCTCTTCGACGGCCAGTTTGACGATCTCTTCATCACTGAGGCTTTCCACAGGTCGTCTCTCCGGAGGAGGAGCAGAGAGTCCCAGCGATAATTTCTCCTCAAGAATCAGGGAGAAGGCTGCCCCCACGTGTTCACACACCTCCGAACATTCACTGCAGGCGAAACGTAGATATTTTGGTTTTTCAGGTGTCAGAGAAAGGGTGACAGTGGCTTCACCCAAGTTGAGTCTGAAAAAATCGTCTCCCCATGTCACCTGCTCAGTGATGTCGAAGTCATTTTTCCCCCCTTGCCTGATCAGTCGCTCGCCTTCTGGCCCAAGAAGCTTACATGCTTCCCGATAGTTAAGATGAGAAAGTCTGTCTTTCAGATTAATCATGACCGATCCCCCTGATCTTGGTGACGGAGTGCAGTGAAAGTGGATATGGCATATTTCTCATATTTGCTCGTTTGAGTCAAGCCTCGGACTCGAACAGTTCAAAAAGATGAAACACTCGCGCTGCTTGGTCGATACGTTTCGTTGCTGCAAATCAATTGTTTACAGATTTTCTGGAATGATGTATATTTTAATCGAAAGAGTCAGTGAAGGCATGGATGGAGGAGATCGAAGGATCAGTTTCGGAGTTGATGAAAAGAATTGAGGAGGAACTAAGATGGAAGATAGAACCGATGTCCATCATCTGCCGGACGAGGAAATAAAGCTCGTTCGGGAATTTGTTGAGTTTCTAAGGGAAAAGGAAAGAATGAAGAGACAGCAGAAGAAGAAAGGAAGGAAAGAGAGAATTGGCTTCGCCACCTGGCCCTTAGGCATCAAAAGTAAGCTTAGCAGGAAAGAGATTTATGATTATCTCTGAAACCAGTCTCTTGGATACAAAGCGGCAGGAATTATCCGTCGCGTCAAGCTTCAAGAATCTTATAAGGCGGTCCCCCAAAGAAAACGCCGGAAACGAAAACATTTGTGTCGAGCACAACCTTCACTTCAGACCCCGGACCC
>DATIGG010000198.1:0-4715 GCA_035454825.1 Thermodesulfobacteriota bacterium
CAGACAACACATTTTCGATCGGAAACACTCCATTAGTAAGGATCAACAAAATGGCAAAGGGGCTTAATGTCACCATTTTAGGCAAGGTGGAAGGTCGAAATCCCTCTTATTCTGTCAAGTGCCGGATTGGGGCCAGCATGATCTGGGCGGCGGAAAGAGACGGTCTGCTCAAGCCAGGAATGGAGATCATCGAGCCGACGAGCGGCAATACCGGCATTGCGCTGGCTTATGTCGCTGCTGCAAGAGGATATAAACTGAGCATTACTATGCCTGAGACTTTTTCCATCGAGCGAAGGAAGGTGCTCACAATTTTTGGTGCCAACCTTATTCTTACGCCTGGAACCAAAGGAATGAAAGGGGCCATCGAAGAGGCGGAGCGCATTGCTGCATCTGACCCCCAATACTTTATCCCCCAGCAATTTAAGAACCCCGCCAACCCTGAGATTCATGCTAAGACCACAGGACCTGAAATCTGGGAGCAGACAGGCGGCAAGATCGATGTCCTCGTTTCTGGTGTGGGGACAGGAGGGACGATAACCGGAGTGTCGCGGTATATTAAGCTTGAAAAGGGAAAGAAGATCATCAGCGTGGCTGTTGAACCTGTGGAGAGCCCTGTCATTAGTCAACGCCTTGCAGGACAGGAACTCAAACCCGGTCCTCACAAGATCCAGGGGATTGGGGCGGGATTTATTCCAGATACGCTGGACTTATCAATGGTGGATCGAGTGGAGCAGGTGAACAGCAACGAGGCAATAGAACATGCAAGGAGACTCGCCCGTGAGGAGGGGATTCTTTCTGGAGTCAGTTCTGGGGCAGCGATCACTGTCGCTCTCAGGCTTGCAAAGCTTTACGAATTTAAAGACAAGACGATTGTGGCCATCCTTCCTGATTCGGGGGAGCGGTATCTCACCGGGCCACTCTTCGAGGGACTGTTCGACGAGTCCGGCCTTCCCAGGATTTGACCTTTGAGAGTGAATTAGCCTTTTTTGTTATCCCTGGAAGGCGAAAGAGATCATTTTATGGAAATGTTGAAGACCTTCCAAGAAGTTTTTGAGGAGAAGGGTCCCGAGGAGATCCTTTACAAGGACACGGATCTGCTGGAGGCTTACCCTCCACCCATCGAAGGAAGGAACGCGAGTCGGTCGCCATCTTCGAGAAGGAATTCCAAATCATTGCACTGGATCCATTCACTGCTGTTCCTGATCACCTGCTGCCGCAGTAATTTTACAACCGCATCCCCGTACGTCTCCCTTAAACAACAAACCAGATCGCCATAAGTATGACCATCAAACTGTATCTCCAGTTCCTTTCCTCCAAGGATGGGAACCAATTCATCAAAGCCGTACATACGCAGCCGTATCTTCATTCTACATTCCCTTCCAATTCTGGTGACACACTGTACGGATGTCCCGCAGGCCTTCCATTTGTGCAATAATCGACGTGGCACTGCAAATTTTCAATATTCATTTTGCATATTTCGCGTGAGGATGATTCATACGAGTGGCCCTGAGCAGGACTGTGCGTAATCGATCAATTCGTCAATCGTAGGATTGTCTCCGCAAAGAGGGCATCTGGGGTTCCTTGGAACCTTCATCTCCGTGAAAGATAAATCCAGGGCATTGAAAAGAAGAAATCGTCCTTTCATGGATTGTCCAATGCCCAAAATTTCTTTGAGCGCCTCGTTGGCTTGAAAGAGGCCAATGATCCCGGCAACCGCACCCAGGACCCCGGCTTCCTGGCAACTCGGAACATGGCCTGGGGGAGGGGGTTCAGGGAAAAGGCAGCGATAACAAGGCCCATCGGCATGGGGCTTAAACGTGCTCAATTGGCCGTCGAAACGCAGGATCGCTCCTGAAATCAATGTTTTTCTTTCAAAGTAGCAGGCATCGTTTACCAGGAATCGAGTCGGAAAGTTGTCGCTCCCGTCCAGGACAAGATCGTAACCCTTAATTATATCCCGGATGTTTGCAGAGGTGATGCGCTCAGGATAGATCTGCACCTTCACCTCCGGATTTAAAGATTCAAGGGTCTTCTTGCCTGATTCGACCTTGGGGAGACCGATGTCGCACGTTCTATGAAGGATTTGACGCTGAAGGTTATGGATCTCCACCCGGTCAGAGTCCGCCAACCCCAGGGTCCCTACACCTGCAGCCGCGAGGTAGAGGGCTGCAGGAGATCCTAGGCCTCCTGCTCCCATCATGAAGACCTTGGCCTCTAGTAATTTTCTCTGGCCCTTCCCTCCGACTCCTGGAAGGATCATCTGGCGCGAATAACGATAAATTTGTTCTTCGGAAAATTTCATCTCTGTTCCTATTCATCAAGTTCTTTATTCCTGACAAGGATGGCCCAATCCGTCTCATTTATTGGATCAACACTTAAAATTTCATAGCCTTCGTTTGTTAAACTTTGGGGTACATCACAGACTGCCGGTGCATAATCAACAATGACCCGCAGCACCTCCCCCACTTTCATTTCCTCCAGGGCCAGCATGGATTCGATAAAGGTATAAGGACAAATCTTCCCTTTTAGGTTCAATTCCTTGTCGATCTTTTCTATCTCCAAACCTCCGTCCGTCTTTCTTATTTTTTCTCTCCAGATTTGCTCCCGGACAGGATTCCTTCCATTTCACGCCTCGTTTTCTGAGATCTCTCTCAAGCACGGCGACATGAGTTATATACCACAAAGCATCACCAAATTAAAGTAGACAATTTTAGTCCCTCTCCCTTCATGGTCGGATCAAACAATCGGCTTCGGTCATGGACTGGATAATATCATACATATTGGAAATCGATCCCACGCTCATTTTTTCCCTTAACTTATAGAAATCAAGGCAGGTTCCGCAGGATACGATCTCGACGCCCTTCTCGGATAACGTTCTGAGGGTATCTAAGACTTTCGAGCCTTCTGAGGCTAATCGAACGCCACTGTTGATTAGAATCAAACGGTCCGGTTTCTTCTCTAAATCAAGCAGGGTATTTAAAAAGGCCTTCATCAGGAATGATCCCAGTCCTTCGTCCCCGACACCGAGGAGGTCGGAATTGATATAGACGACCACCGTCTTGACCTTCTCTTTCCGGGTGGCTATTTTCTCTTTATCCCCACTTTTGGCCTTCTTTATATGTACATAGAAATCTTGTCCTTTCTTCTCAAGAGTTACTGAACATCCCTGGCTTTTAGCGAATCGTTCCACATTTTCAGAAGACGAAGGATTATCCACAATGACGGTCACTTCACTTTCTTCAGTTTGATATAGTGCCTGCTTTGTTCTAACAACAGGTTGAGGACAGGCCATGCCCCGACAATCAATCTCTTTCATCTGAATTCTCCTTTCGTTCATCTCCATCAACCACAATAACAAATCACTGATCTATAAATCTTGGAACGCCTTGAGTCTATTTGGATTTCTTTTTCAATTTTCCGTAAACGGACTTCAGAATTACTTCAACCTTTGAGCCAGGAGCGGGCATTTTGTCCCAGTTGAAGCGGAAGTAGCTGGTAGTGGTCAGGAGGGGTACCGAGTTGTCAGCAATGATACCGCCGTAACATCCCGAAGGGCAGACGATACAGCCGGATGGATAATTGATCGCTTCACCAGAGCCATGATAAACAAAATGTGGCGTATATGGTTTAATGACTTCTTTTCCATCAACGATGATTTTCTCCTCGATGAATTCCTCGATGGCTGTTTCTACGATATCACTTCCTTTTGAGTATCGGATAACCACCATAACAGGGTCTCCGTCAAGATAATCGTCTTTCAAAGTTGTCGGCTTGAGGCCTGTACGCTGGTCGACCTCAGACTTGTTGAGAAGCTGACGGCTGGCTTTAATGCCGACGCTTTTCACTGCCTTGTCAATCTCGGAGCGGTTGACGTCGGTGGTAAATATGAAAAAGGGCTCTGCCTTGCCGCCCTTTGAGCCGAAGAACGCCTGGCCTCGCTGGCCCCAATTGCATACAGACGGCTTGGAGCAGTCTTTCATAACTGTTGCCGTGAGGCGGATCTCACGGGTTTCATTGTCGATGGTCATCGTGTCTGACTCCCCCCTGACAACCGTGAGTTTTGAAATTGTATTTCCTTTTGTCGCAGGCGCTGCCGGCATAGCTATGACAAATATCGCAGCAATCACTGCAGCCACTGTGAAACAGTTCAGCCATAGATTCTGGATCCTGATTCGTTTCATAATATCCTCCTTACCGGTAGTTTATTGCTACTGTTTCAAGGGAGAGACTGAAATAAGGGAGTGTAAAAAAATACTTCAGATGACAACGAGTTGGCAAAGGGAAGAATTAAGATTCGATGGCAGGAAAGAGAAGCGGATATTAATGAGGTTTTAGAAGAAGTCTTTAGAGAGAAGAGAGCCACTTTTCCAACCATCCTTCAGGCCTTGCGTTGTCAACCTACTGAGCCCAAACCTATGGGCACCCTGAAGCACGAATCATGGACGGTATCCTTGAATCCAACTGTGTTTCATTGGCTCTCACCTCCTCCCGCTTTGATTGAATGTTCGTAAGTAAATTACTATAATAGACACCTATAAGTCAAATTGATATTTTCAATATCACTTTCTGAAGTTATTAGAATTTCCTATAGAGTATTTCCTTTTTGTTCAAAGAGATTAGAATAGAGTGATCAAGGCTTCTTTCTTACAAAAAAAGGGCGACCTTCCGATCGCCCTGTGGAATCATTTTCTCTCATCAACAGACTATTTCTTGTT
>DATIGG010000199.1:0-2579 GCA_035454825.1 Thermodesulfobacteriota bacterium
GACTGAACTCAGCGTCAAATCGGTCCCCGTGCTCTGCCGAATCCAGGTCTTCCCACCGTCTGCCGTATGTAGGATACAGCCCCAACGGCCTGATGCCCAGCCCTCCTTCTCGCTCGGAAAGCTCGCTGAAAAGAGATCATCGTAGATCTTTTGCTGTCCCTGAACATTGGGAATCAAGAAACAAAAGAAAAACATCACCACCAAGAGAATTGACGATAATCCTTTTGAGTTAAACCGCTGAAAGAGTGCCCTGTCCATCTGAATCCTTTCGGTCATCCCCTCAGGCTCTCCTTCTCCCCGGAGACTGTGTCGTCAGTCCGTTCATGGTTCGACAAGCTCACCACGAACGGAAATAGGCATCTTCTGTCTCAATTACTTAGCCGTTCGCCCTGAGCTTGTCGAAGGGCGAACGAGTCGCTCAGGACAAGCGTGTCGAAGGACGGACAGCAAATTACAATACAGTCTCAGCGGAAAGAGGGATTGGCTGAGAGAGCGAAATAATTATCCTCCGCCCAGGGGAGTGAAAATACTAATCTGATCCCCATCCTTTATAACATCTGTAATCTTTTTCGATATTCCGTTAATCAGGATCACCCGTGCCTCATTCTGTGGCAACTGAAGGGTTTGAATCAGGTTCTCAATAGTTGAACCTTCTTCAATCTCTACATCGATCCCTTTTTTGGGATCATAGTCTGGGAAAAACCTCCTCAGCGTGGCAAACAACTTAACTTTAACTCTAATCGACCCCATGGTTTTGGGTAGAGAATACCCCTCACCCACCCCTCTCTCCCAAGAGGAGAGGGAATGGGTGAGGGGATGATCTTTCAGAATTCAAAGAAACGATCCAGTTCCTTGTCCGGGACCGTAAAGCTCACATTGTGAGGAGGAATCTTTTCCTCGATCATGAAATCCGGCAGTCGATCATCAGCCTTGGTGAAACCGGCTGCAAGATTAAATTCCCGCTCGGTTTTCAGGACCATTTTCCCCAACTCTACTACGTTGTCGAAAGTCATGTCAACTCCGTAGAGAGCGCTCATCATTTCCATTAAGCCCTGTCCTCCTTCAGGAACATCTCCCACGGGAAAGTTGACAAACGTACAGAGCCCTGTGCAGTCCATCGCTGCCGTCAAAATCTGGACCATCCGTGAGGCATCCACTTGCCCCTCTGCCTTGTGAGGATCGAGCTTCCCACCCATGGCAGCAATATTCTGGTTGACGACCCAACCTGCTGTGTGGTCGGCTCCCATCGTCGATGTAGCATAACTGACCCCCATTCCATGAAGGGCTCGAGGCTCATAGGCTGCCATGCCCTGGCGTTTCACTGCAGGAACACGGGCGATTCCAAAAACCTTTCCAGTCACCCAGGAACCACTCCCCAAGATTCTTCCAAGGGGCGTCCCCTTACCCACCTCCTCGATCAATTCCATTGCCCCTTTAGCATCGCCAAACTTCTTGATCCCTGCATCCATCGCAACACCAATGGCTGCCCCGATCTCCATGGTATCGATGCCGTATTCGTCGCACAGGCGATCGATCCTGGCGATCGTATCGAGATCCGAAATTCCAAGATTGGCCCCGTTGGCCCAGATCGTCTCATATTCAAAAGAGGAGGTAATGTATTCTCCTTTCTCATCCACATAGACATTGGAGCACTGAATAATACAGGTTGTGCAACCCGCATGGGACGGGTTTCCTCCCCTCTTCGTGATCACCTCATGCATATATTCTCCACTCACCTTATCCACCCCTTCAAAGGTCCCTTCGCGAAAGTTACGGGTGGGATAAGCCCCGGCTGCATTGAGTGGGTTGACCAGCATATTCGTTCCCAGTATCTTTAACCCCTGACCCGTGAGAGGATGATTCTGAATGGCCTTTGCAAATTTCTTTGCGCCTTCTCTGAATTTTTCCATATGGGCAATCGGGACTCCGGGTGCTCCTGTATCATCGATCACAATCGCCTTCAAGCCCTTGGACCCCATGACCGCGCCTGGACCTCCTCGGCCCGCATGCCTGCATGGAATTCCGGAAGTGTCGGTTGAGGCGATGGTCGCGGTAGAGAGTTTCATCTCCCCTGCTGGACCGATCGATAAGATACCAACTTTCTCCCCAAACCGGGATTGAAGTTTTTTGACCAGTTCATAATTCTTAAGGCCTTGGTATTCATCAGCCGGTGTTAATTTCCCTCCCTCTTTTGTCACGTGGAGGATATACCACTTCCCGTCTTTCCTAATCCCCTCCACTACGATATTAAGCCCCAGACGGCCGAGCTTGAAGGCAGATGTTCCTCCAGCATTGCTTTCTTTGATCCCTCCTGTGAGAGGACTCTTCAATCCGACCGAGAGCCTGCTGTTATTAGCAGCGCTTGTCCCGGAAAGGGATCCAGCGGCGAAAACCAGCTTATTCTTCTCCCCCAGGGGGTGACAAGTTGGAGGAACTTCCTTAGATATCAGGACGGAGGTCAAGCCCCTTCCACCTAATCCCTGATATTCTTTTGGCATTTCTTCTACTGAAATCTTTAAATCCGACATATTCACACGCATGATCTTAGCCATCTTTCATCCTCCTTTACTCAGAAAATA
>DATIGG010000200.1:0-2261 GCA_035454825.1 Thermodesulfobacteriota bacterium
ACATCACGCTGGGCCTTCCCCGTTTTACATTTGGAAGCGTTGAATTGCTCAACGGTGTTGACTTCATCCCGGCCATGATCGGTCTTTTCGGCGTATCCGAGGTCATCCGGAGCGTCATGCAGGGTGAGCTCGCTTACCCGATCACCCGCGTCCGCACAGGACATATCTTTAAGGGGGTGTGGGGACTCTTCAGGAAATATCAGGTTAATTTCTGGCGCTCCGGACTGATTGGAACGTTCATCGGCATCCTTCCGGGTGCGGGGGCAGACATTGCAGCATGGGTGGCCTATGCCGCATCGAAACGTTTCTCCAAAGAGCCTGAGAAATATGGCAAGGGATCCATTGAAGCCATTGTGGACTCGGGAACAGCCAACAATTCGTGCCTGGCAGGAGACTGGGTGCCGGCCCTTGTTTTTGGAATTCCAGGAGATTCCATAACGGCCATCGTCATTGGAGTCCTTTTCATGAAAGGGCTTCGCCCTGGGCCGATGATCTTCGAGCAGCAGCCTGAAATCATCTATGGGGTTTACATGGCATTCATTCTTGCTAACCTTCTCATGATCCCCTTTGGCTGGCTCGCCATTAAATGCAGTTCCCAGATGCTCCGGGTGCCGCGAAATATTCTGATGCCGGGCATCCTGATGTTTTGTATCGTTGGCTCCTTCGCTATCAACAATACCGTCTTTGACGTGGGCATCATGCTCATCATGGGCGTCATCGGCTACTTTCTCGAAGCCAATGGATTTCCTGTTGCGCCCGTTGTGCTCGGTCTCGTCCTGGGTCCCCTGGTTGAAAAAAACTTCATGATGAGCGTGATCAAGACAGAGTGGGACCTCTCCCTCTTCTTCACGCGGATCGGTAGCGCCATTCTTTGTGTCATTACCATCCTGATCTGGTTTTTCCCTCTTTACATGGCCCTCTTACAAAAGGTGAAAGGGAAGAACAGCAGATAAAAAAAACGGGGTATCTTTGTCTTACCCCGCTTCTTCCTGATCTTCTTTTAACGTTCCCTTATTTCCATTTTGAGATCAGGTTTCCATTTCCATCAAAAGGTAAATCAAAAGGCTTACCGAGGATTTCCAGCTTTGAATTGGAGCGGGCTTCCTTGAGAAAAGGCTGGGAGGCATAAACGTACTCCAGTTCCAATGTGTTCTTGATCCATAAAATCCGGAGATCCTTTGGATCAAACACGCCTGAATTGTTGTGGGCTGTGGAAAGGGCATCCCGATCCCTTTCAAAAAAGATGGGAACCCGGCCGTTCTCAGGAGTCATTCCGGTGATACAGTTGATATTGGTCGACGGGTAATCGATCTTTTCGACAAGACGCCTGGTGGTATAATCAGCCATCCCAATCCCGCAAGCATTCCCGTGGCTTACCTCGGTGAGGTCCCGGACAAATATTCGGGTAACCTTGGGATTTGTGGGTCTTGCGCTCCCTATAAAATGGCTCCTACCGATGACGTTCGTATCCATCCCGGCGCCACTCACATTTTTTCCTAATTCGTCCACGATGAGGATATCGATCTGATCAAAGGGAAGACGGGGCATCAGTTTCTTTGCCTTCTTCAGAAGGGTTTTCTCCTTTTCGAACATTTCCTTCGGTCTGACGAGCTCTATGAAAGCCGTCTCGTCGTAGGGGTTCTCTATGATACCCATCCCGAAGAAGATGGGTAGTTTTTTGAGAATAACTGAGCCAACTTCCGTGAGGACAGCAGGGAACCCATGCTTGATGGTAAGCCGGTGAACCATCATCGCTCCCTCGGGCTTGCCCATGCCGATGACCATCATCTTGATCAGACCACTCTCAAACTCTCCCTTGAAATCGGTATGGAGCTTGATCCGATTGACGACAATGATCTTGTCGGCCTTACAGATATTTTTACCGATGAGGACAGGGGTCCCAAACTTAGTTTTGCCGATCCTTTCGACCTCGATCGAGGAAAGGATGGGTGCGCCAACACTCTGTTCGCTAATCCCGAGGCTTTCCAGGGCCTCGACCTGACCCCCTGCTGTGGCCCCTCCATGGCTTCCCATACAAGGGACGACATAGGGAGAAGCGCCCAGGTCTTTGAGGCGATCGATAATCGCCTTCAGGACTTTGGGTTTATCCTTGATGCCCCGACTCCCCGCAGTCAGGGCGATGTGCTCGCCTCTCTTTACCTTTTTCTGGAGGTCGTATTGATCTAAGAGTTCGTTAACTCTCTTTTCGATGTTTTCCAGACGGGGAGCCTCTATTTTTTGCTGGATTTTAAAGATTTTGG
>DATIGG010000201.1:0-3038 GCA_035454825.1 Thermodesulfobacteriota bacterium
ACCATTCGTTCAATTGTTGAAGGGTCTGTGAGGGGAGAGAAGGAAAAGACTGGACACTCCGCCGTTCTGATAGATTCCCTCGGATTGGGGAGAAGGGAAATGATCAGCCTGGTGGGAGCAGGGGGAAAGACCACATTGATGTTTCGTTTAGCCAAAGAATTGATCCATGAGGGCAAGAAGGTTATAACGACCACGACGACCAAGATCTTGGAGCCTTCCTCCGAGGAATCCCCGTGCCTTTTTATTGGATCGGAAAATGAAAAGATTAAGGAGTTTGTCAAAAAGCATCTCTGTCGCTACCAGCATGTTACGGTAGCCCAAGAGAGAGTCGAGCCCAAAAAGCTAAAAGGGATTTCTTCTGACTTTGTCACTGAATTATGGAATTTAAGACTTAGCCAATATCTCATTGTTGAAGCGGATGGAGCTGCTGGCCATCCTGTAAAAGCCCCAAGGTTAGGGGAACCTGTCATCTCACCCTCTACAACGCTGGTCGTGGCACTCTTGGGAGTTGACGGGGTAGGCCTCGAATTGAGAGAAGAAAATATTTTTCGAGCGGAGTTAGTTTCCCGGCTGACAGGAATTCCTCTGGGAGGCCGGATGACCGATGAGGGAATGGGAATGCTCATCACCCACCCCCATGGGATCTTTAGGGGAGCGCCAGCTTCATCCCGGGTCGTTGTCTTTCTTAACAAGGTGGATATCCCGCATGGGATGGAAAAAGCAAAGAAGATAGCCAAAAAGGTTCTCGCGCAAGGACATTGCCAGATCGAAAGGATCGTCTTGGGACAGTTAAAAAAGGATCCACCGGTCGTGGAGGTCTGTTTTCGGGATCATCAATCTTAACGTTCAGGGAGCAGGAAAGATGAACTGGATAAGGACAATCTGCTTGGTTCCACTATTTTTTCTTTTAGCCTCCACAAGCTTTGCGGAGGAGTATCCACTTCAGTATTTTATGGAAAGAAGTTCTTTGAAGACCTATGACCTTTCAAAAAAGGAGAGAACGGAACTGTTAAATCGAATTGAAACGGTGTTGGAACAGGCCAAACAGATCCAATTGAAACTTACCCGGGCCATTCAGGAAGGCGAGACCGACATCAAGTATCAGGATGGCAGATTTTGGATGGCTAAGCTCGATGAAGATCAGGGGTCGATTGATTCAGGGCTGCAGCAGGTAAAAACCTTGCGAGAGAAACCGTTGCACCTCGTTGCAGCCGTTAAGCTCTATAAATCTCTGAAAGACCTCTCGTCCCATTTCAATGCTTATAATAATATATCTTGCTTTTGCAGTTACATCGGGGACGTGGCTCCTGAGCTTGAATTATGGACTGACCCGATTTTCTACAAACTTTATCTTCTCCCCCTTGCCCAGGGAAAGAGTCTGGAGATAAAGACTCCGACCAAAGAGAAAAAACCGGAACTAAAGGGGAAGAAACCGTAGCGTGTGATGCAGGATCGAAGGGCCATCCTTCGACAAGCTCAGGATGACAAGGCCAGCGATAATTTTTGACAAGATGAGAACCAGGATTTTTCAAAACTTTCTTAATAATCATGGTGAGCCTGTCGAGGAGTTGGAGGATGATGAAGGGACGCAATGGAAAATATTTACTCTGAAATTTTGAAATCCCTCGAAAGGAAAGAGAAAGCTGCACTGGCGACCATTATCACCCGGACGGGTTCTGCCCCGAGAGCCGTTGGTGCCAAATATCTGATTCGCGGAGATGGGTCCTCCGTGGGATCGATCGGAGGGGGCTGTGTGGAGGCCGAGGTGTGGCAAAGAGCTCAGGAGGTTATGGAGAAAAAGGGGGGGAAAGTCCTTCGATTTGAGCTGACCGCTGAACAGTTGGCAGAGGGCGGACTCATCTGCGGGGGGAATATCGATATCTTTATCGAACCCCTGGATGAGACTTCTTTGGGAATCTACCAGGAAACCATGAAAATCAAGCAAAAAGGAGGGACAGCCGTTCTGGCAACCCTGGTTTCTGTGGAGGATGAATTTTCAAAAGGAAAAGGATCCAAGGCATTAATCAAGTCTTCCGGGGAGAAGATCGGGGCCCTGCTTACAGGTGAGGGGTTGGAACAGCGGATCCTTGAAGAAGCGAAATTCCTGTTGAAAGAGAAGAGGCCGAAACTCATCATTCTTCAACCTGAGAAGGAGGATTCGCCCTGGCAAAGAATGGAAGTCCTGTTAGAACCGGTCGTTTCAGAACCGACGGTCTATATCTTTGGCGCAGGACACGTTTCCCAGCAGATTGCTCCTCTGGCAAAGAGGGTTGAATTTAAAGTGGTGGTTATCGATGATCGGGAGATATTTGCCAATCGAGAGCGCTTTCCGGAAGCGGATGAAATCATCGTTTCAGAATTTGAAACCTGCTTCGAACGATTGGAGATCGACGATTCTTCCTACATTGTTATTGTCACCCGGGGCCATCTCTATGACGGATTTGTGCTCGAACAGGCCGTTAAAACAGATGCCCGCTATATTGGGATGATTGGGTCAAAGAAGAAGATCCATATCCTTTTTCAAAACTTAGTGAAGAATGGGATTCCGAAAGAGATCCTCGGTCGGGTCTATGCGCCGATCGGGCTGGATATTAACTCTGAAACGCCTGAAGAGATCGCCGTCAGTATTGTGGCGCAGTTGATCAAGGTGAGAGGAGAATATTAACAATATGGAAAGGCAAAATAGGGTACGCCTTTCCAGAGTTGAACAAAACTTTTCTATCCAATTATTACCGGTGCCTAATGAACAATTCATACATTCAATGATTTCCGTCTAAAAAGCTTATATTACTTAACTTTGTAGATAATTGCCACATAGGATCTCTTCAGGGTCTTTTCAGCAATAAAGACCATTTCATGGATACTACCATTCTTATTGAAAAGGATTTAAGCATCAAACTGGGTGCTGCAATGACCTTTCTCGGGATAGTTGCTTGCGTATGGATATTGAGAAAACAAATACCCTGACCCTTTCGGTCATGGAAGAGGCTCCTACCTATCATCAATGGATTTTCGATAAGATGAGACCCTGGCTTGGC
>DATIGG010000202.1:0-2166 GCA_035454825.1 Thermodesulfobacteriota bacterium
ATTGACCAATGACTGACTTACTCAATGACTTAACATGCTTTGAGCCTTTAACTTTGAGCTTGCTTTGCGACTTATTTTTACTATCCTCTCCATCGTTTATATTTCAGCAATCTTCATCCTGGCCGGTTCGCCCATCGTTCGAATCTTGACGCCGTTCAACGTTTACAGCCTCCTCCATATTCCCTTGTACGGCATCCTAGCTTTTCTTCTCATCTTCTCTATTATTCCAATGACTCAATTACGTAATAACCTAATGACTCGGTTCTTAATGGTGGGTGTTATCGCTCTGGGAGTGGGAATTTCAGACGAGATTCATCAAGCCTACGTTCCAGGCCGCGACGCCTCCGCCACCGATATCCTTCTCGACATGGTCGGCATCATTTTAGTTCTGTTTTTCGTCTCCAGGCTTGTGAAAAGAAAAAAATCATTTCGTTCAATTATCCAATGACTCAATTACCAATTACTTGATTACCCGATTGTCCAATGACTCAGTCACTTACTTACTGAAGTTTTGCACTTTTTACGTCCATAATTGTTCGAGGTAACTATCGAGAATATTTTGTTTAAATTGGATTCTCATATTTTTCATCGTCACGGTAATGTGTTCTATCAAAATGCGCCTGCGTACATGGAAGGCCAAGAGCCGTATAGATAAATGGAGCGATGCCTTTTTATCCCTTAACCACTGGAGGATTTTTAAGAAGATTAAGACGCAGTAGCTCAGAAGGGCTATGGCCACATGGCGCTGGATGGCTTGGAGATTTCGGACTTGATAGTGTCCAAATCCTAATCGTTGTTTGAGGTCTTTGATCATCTGTTCGATTTTCCAGCGTTTGGCATAATATCTGAGGATATCGAGAGCAGAGAGATGGAGATTGGTGGAGACAAGATAACGGGGTTTCTTTCTTTTTTCTTTCACGACTACGATCGCGACCTTGCCGAAGTTCTTAATGAGGCCAACAAACCGAGCGATCTGAAGAGTTTGTTGTTTTCCATAGAAGGAAACAGAAACCTCTCGGTAGGCAGAGCGAAGGGTCGAGAGGGTCGTCACCTTGGTTGGTTCCCCATCGAGAAAGAGAACGGAATTGGATCTCAGTTGAGAGATCATATGATAACCCCTTGCTCGACAGAGCTGAGCCAAAGGCTTCCCCCAATACCAGCCATCTGCCAGAAGATAGACTTTACAGGGGACGGGGAGGCGAAGCGCCTGAAGCATCTTTTTGACCAGGAGGATTTTGGTTCGAAAAGGGCCGCATCCTTTGGTTCCTTTGGGGTGATAGAGATAAGCCCAGAGGGGCAGAAGGAGATCTTGATAAAGGAGAGCAAAGAGGACCCACTGGTGGCCAAAGACATGGGATTTGTATGCTCCCTCTTTATGCCAGGCGCAGCCGGGCATCTTCTTGCCTGTCTTTTGGGTGACGGTGTCATCCACGATAAGAAAGAGGACAGAATGGGTTTTGATCCGCAAATGACGGAAGAACTGGGACAGAGCGATCTCTGCGATCTCTTCCATGGCCCAGATATTTTGTCCCAGGAATCGAGTAAAGCTTGAAAGAGATCGGCGAAGAAAGGGATACGTGAGGGATTGGACCATGGAGGAAGTATGGGCTTCCTTGCCTGATTGAATGAAGCTGATGACAAAGGAAGAGAAGATCTTAAATGATGGTCTTGAAAAAGTTTCTGAGAAGAAAGATAATATGAACTGGATATCTTCTTTAGCATTTTTAAATTCCATAGGCTGTTCTCCTTTCTGGGCTAAGGTTAAGTTGGCGCTTTCTTTAGCCTATTATAGGACAACAGCCTTTTTTATACCTATATCAAAAAGTGCAAGACTTTAGTTATTAACTCAGTGAACTTATTAACTCAGGAACTTATTAACTCAATAACTTTGTTACGGGAGGTCTTATGCTGCTGGTGATTGATGTGGGGAATACGAATACCGTCCTGGGAGTTTACGATGGGGAGGTCCTGGTCGATCACTGGCGGATTTGGACAGAAAAAGGAAAGACGGCTGATGAATGGGGAATCATGTTCCGGGATCTCTTCCTCTTTGATCAACTCAATCTGGGAGATTTTGAAGGGTTGATCATTTCGTCGGTCGTCCCTCCGGTTTTGGATATGTTGCAGGAGATGGCTGAAAAATATTTTCATGTCAAACCGCTCATC
>DATIGG010000203.1:0-11486 GCA_035454825.1 Thermodesulfobacteriota bacterium
GGAAGGTCCCAGCCTTATATTTTTTATTCCCAAGTGAAGAAGGCTGAGAAGAATGGCCACTGCCTTCTGCTCGTACCAGGAGAGAATGAGAGAAAGAGGCAGGTCATTGACGCCCACATTGAAGGCCTTTGAAAGGGCTACGGCAATCTGAACGGCTGAATAGGCATCGTTGCACTGGCCAACATCGAGGAGTCTCGGAATGCCTCCAATATCTCCCAGGTCCTTATCGAAGAAACGGAACTTACCGCAGGCCAGGGTTAAAACCATGCAGTCCTTCGGGACTTTTTCGACAAACTCCGTATAATAATTCCGGCCAGCCTTTGCACCATCGCATCCGCCCACGAGGAAAAAATGGCGGATGCCTTTTCCTTTGACTGCCTCGATCACTTTGCCTGCAACACTCATGACCGTGTTTCTTGCAAATCCAACCATGACAGATTTGCCATTCTTGTCTTCCGTAAATCCAGGCATGGCCAGGGCCTTATCAATGACGGGTTTAAAGTCTCTATTTGAGAGATGGGTCACGCCTGTCCATCCGACCGTCCCACAAGTGAAGGTATTCCCTTTGTAATTATCTCTTGGTTTCTGGAGACAGTTGGTCGTCATGAGGATGGGCCCTGGAAAATCAGAAAATTCCCTGGCCTGATTCTGCCAGGCTGTCCCGTAATGACCATAAAAATGGGGATATTTCTTCAGTCCTGGATAACCATGGGTTGGGAGCATTTCACCATGAGTATAAACATTGATGCCTTTGCCTTCGGTCTGCTTGAGGAGTTCCTCCAGGTCTTTGAGGTCGTGACCGGAAACGAGGATGGCCTTTCCCTTCTTTTTTCCAAGGGGAACCTTGGTAGGGACAGGGTGACCGTAGGCTCCTGTATTGCCGGCATCAAGAAGTTCCATTGCCCTGAGGTTGATCTCACCGCACTTGAGAACAAGCCCCACCCAGTCGTTCAAACCCAGGTCTTTTCTTAAAGTGGCAGCGAGACCTTCATGAATGAAGGCATAGACCTTATCATCTTGCTGACCAAGAATCTGGGCATGATCTGCATAGGCAGCCACACCCTTAAGGCCAAAGATCAGGATATGCTGGAGAGATAGGATGTCCGGATCGACAGTAGGATCGGACTTGAGCCCGACTCCCTCTCCCTGCTTCACGAGTTCCTGTAAACCGGCTGCTGGCTTGAAAGTGGCAGGACCTTCCGGAAAATCGATTTTGCCTTTGGCAGTCTTCACTTTTTCTTTCAAACGATCCCTCAAGGTCGCACAACGCTCGATCAGTTGCACAAACCGGGCCGGGTCAAAATTGACATTCGTGAGAGTGGAAAAGATGGCTTCAACCGTAAAGACATTGATTTCCCGGTCACTGACACCCACCTTTCGACCTTCTACTGCATACTGGGACAACCCTTTAAGGGCATAGACAAGAAGATCCTGAAGAGCTGCTACATCAGGCTCCTTGCCGCAAACCCCAATTTTCGTACATCCTTCGCCTTTTGCCGTTTGCTCGCACTGGTAACAGAACATATGTTCTCCTCCTTTTGTGAAATATTGTGATTGAATAAGTATAAATTTAATACAATACGATTGATTTGTGTTTGACTTAAATCAAAATTAAAGAAATAATTCTTGCCCCGAGAAGGTCTACGTTCATTCCACACAATATTTTCAGGTTCAAGGGGTTTCTGCTTTTGCTGAGGACTAATAAACAATGATATTTAATTGGAATGGTATGAGATGGTATTAGATTTGGAGTCTCGCCTCAACCTGTTTTTTCCATTCCTGCAATTCACTCACTTGAGACTCCAGGTTAGAGATTCGCCTATCCAATTCAGAGAAGGAAAGCTAAATAAGAGCACGGGTTTCTAAATGCTGACGTTCATTCTCTTTTTCGAAAAGATCAAACCTTCTTTCCACACGGTCAAGTCGCTGTACGATTCCAGCGTGACCTTCAGCCAAGAGTTTTATTTGATCAATCAGCCCTTCAGAGATGATATGGAACTGATGAATGACCCGATCTTCAAGGGATTTTAATTTCTCATCCTGGCGCTTCTCGAAGGCTACAAATCTATTGTCCTGTCTTTTCTCAAAAGCTGTAAAGAGCTCTTCCAAATCCCTTTTCTCAAAACCTTTTTCAGCCATCCTTCGTGCTCCTTTAATAAGTTCAACGATCAATTATTACCCAAATTATGAATGTCTGTCAAAAAAACCCCAAGATGAAATGCATTATTGCCAGCTCCACTCACCATCCTCATAGGGGTAATTTGGTGCCGTTTCCTCTTTCTATGGCTCTTTGGTAAATGAGCTTTGCTGTAACCATATCATCGACGGCAATACCCATATTCATACAAAAGATTCTTTCAGCATTATTTTGACGGCCAGGTTTTAAACCTGCAGCCAGTTCGCCAAGGTCAGCGTAAATCATTTCAGGGATCCCACCAAAGTAAACTCCTTCCTTCTTTGCATGAAGCAACTGGCTGATATCATCAGAGACGAATTTGTCACACTCCTTCATGGCTGAGCTACTCCATGCGGAATCGTAATCAAGGGAGACCCCGATCCCTCCCTTTTTTATCATCCCGGCATCAAGGGAAGGACGGGGCTTTGTGGCGATCGGGATAGCTGTCACCACCACATCCGCATCTTCAATCATCTCAGCAGGGCTTAAGCAAGCCTTCAGGTCAAGGGAAGGAAGAAGTCGACCCATCTCATCGAGATAGCGTTTTGTGGCCTCAGGATAGAGGTCATAACAGTGCACGATCGAAAGATCAGGCAGAGTTTCGACCAGCGCCCTGAGGCTTGAGCGGGCCTGAACTCCGCACCCAAGAATACCCACTACACTGCTTCCTTGTCTTGCCAGGTATTTTGCCGCAATGCCGACACTGGCTCCGGTGCGCATGGCTGTGATCCAGGCGCTGTCCATGACAGCGATCGGGACTCCGGTCTCTGTGTCATTCAGGATGAGAAGGCCTGTAATGTAAGGTAAACCCTTTTCAAGATTCGAGGGATACCCGCTGACCCATTTTATTCCTGCAGCCTCTACTTCTCTTACATAGGCTGGCATGGCGTGAATGAAAGAATTGAGCCTGGGATGAATGCCGGGCTTGGGCGGCATCTCGGTTTTACCCAGCCCCTTGAGGCGAAACCCCTGGTCCACAGCCTCCAGCACCTCCTTCATGGAGATGCCGAGTCCTTCCACATCCTTACGACTTAAATAAAGGAGTTCCATGGGTTGCTATCCTCCTGCAGTCATGAATCTAAGTTGACGAAAATGGGAAGATCATGGGAAAATATAGGAAGCATAAAAGCTCTATAACACATTCTTATCAGCATTGCTGTCAAAGATGAGTAAACGGCAGAGGCGGTTCTATCGATTTCATTGGGCTTTTTGGATTCGAAAGTGCTCTGTCTAAATCCAGGTTCATCGCAGAGACGCAGAGAACGCTGAGGGAATGTTCTTATGATCCAATCGGGAGACGGCGATTGGATCATAAACTTCCGCCCTACGGGAAATAGACTCAGGTCTGCGTTTCATAGTTATAGGAGCGCCCAAAATGCATGTTCTGACTTTAAAAGAGGGTTTTTATTTGGCGGCCTCTCACCGCCAAATAAAAAAATCAATCCTCTGCGGCCTCGGCGTCTCTGCGTTGAAAATCCTATTTTGGACAAGGGTGTCTTATCAGAAACTATTTCGCCTGTCAAAAGGAATTTTTCGGGAACAGTGATCCCCCAGTGTCGGCTTTGATTGGACAGGGGTAGTCCCCTCCGAACCCTGTCCTGAACCTGTTTCAGGATTGTTTCGGGATCTCGTTATTTGTTTGGATGGCCATGTCAGTCTTAGAAAAGGATATTCACATCCAGTTCCCGCACTTTACTGTTTTAAAAGCCTCTGCAGGGTCAGGAAAGACTTACGCCCTCACAGAACGGTTTGTCCAGTTTATTCTTTCTGAAAAGATCCCGCACCATCACCTCAGGAATATCCTGGCCATTACCTTCTCTAACAATGCCTCAAAGGAGATGAAGGAGAGGGTTCTGGAGTGGCTGAAATCCCTTTATTTTGAAGACCCAAAAACGGTTGAAGAACTGACCCGGATTGTTACGATGGAGAGGACATCTCTGATTGAAAGGGCAGGGAAAGTGATCGATGCCATTCTCAGCCACTTCGCCGATTTTCAAGTCCGGACGATCGACAGCTTCATGGCTACGATATTCAGATCTTCGGCCATCGATTTTGGATATGCGCCGGATTTCGAGATCCTGATGAACTCAGACCCTCTCCTGGAGTATGCCTTTAACCTCTATCTAAAAGAGGTGAAAGAGGGGACCCCCGAGGCCAGACTGCTCGAGGAGATTCTCCGAATCATTGTGGAGAATAAAAGAAGGGACTCTTCGTATCCCTGGGATCCGTCTTCGGACCTCTATGAAGAGATCAAAAAGATCTACAATAAACTTGCAACCACCGGGGGAAGGGCAAAGATTGAAGATCATTCCGATCGAATGGATCATCTGAAACAAGGGATCCTTCGGGCACTGGAGAAGACCGAATCGGAGATCCAAGAATCCGGCCTTGAACGAAACGGAAATTCCTCTTTTCCTGACCTCCTTTCCATTGCAAGAAAGGGAAGATTTCCGGATCTCATGGAGAAGGGGCTAAAAACAGCCCCGGTCAAAAAACCGGGAAAATCCAAAAACCATTTGCAGAAAGCGCACAAGAACATCTGCGATGGTTGGGATAAAGCAGTTAAGCTGATTCGGGAGTACATTGAATTCTATGCCCGTTCCTACTATACGCCTTATCTGAAGTTGCACGAGATTCTCGGGACAACGATCGAAGAGGTAAAAAAACGGCAGGGAAAGGTCTTTATCGAGGACATCAATAAGAGGCTCAGCGAATATCTCCAATCCGAGATTGTTCCGGACATCTACTGCAGGATTGGAGAGACGGTCTATCACTTCCTGATCGACGAGTTTCAGGATACCTCTCCCATTCAGTGGCAAAATCTTTTCCCTCTCATCGAAAATGGACTTGCTCAGGGAGGAAGCCTCTTTGTCGTCGGAGATACCAAGCAGGCCATCTATGGCTTCCGGGATGCCGATTACACCATTATGAAAACGTGTGAATTGCACAATCCCTTTCCTTCCGCCAGTCATCACGTCCTGGAGCTTGGAACCAATTACCGGAGCGTTCCAAAGATCCTTGAGTTTAACGAAAAGATCTTCAAGGAGAACACTGCAAGAAATTGCGACTATCATTCGGCAGCTGAACAAAGCGGATTAAGGGATTATATCCAGAACCCCAGAGAGGGATGGAAGCAGGACGGTTATGTTCAGGTTGAATTCGTGGAAAAGGACCCGGAGGACCCTCGGGAGCGATTAAAGCTTCAGGAAACGGTTCAAGGGTTAGTCGCAAGGGGATATTCCTACCGGGATATTGCCATCCTCACCGCAAGGAATGAGGAGGTTGTCCGTGCAACGACCTGGTTGAGTGAAAAAGAGATCCCTTTCATCTCCTATAGCAGCCTCGATATCCGAAGACGGAGGGTTACAGGTGAACTGATTTCACTTCTTCGATTTCTCGATTCTCCCCCGGATGATCTTTCCTTTGCCACGTTCCTCCTGAGTGAAATTTTCCGAAGTCATCTCCAGCAGGCCCATGTCCAGATAACAGACGAAAAGGTCCATGAATTTCTATTCCGAAATAGAAGAAATTCTCCGATCTATAAAGCTTTCCAGAGGGAATTTGGCGACCTTTGGGATCGATGTTTTTCTGTCCTTTTTCGGTCCGTAGGTCATCTTCCTCTCTACGATCTTGTCACAGAGGCATTCCGTACCTTCAATGTGTTCGAGGCCCTTAAAGGCGAGGAGGCGACCTTCGCAAAGATCCTCGAGGTTGCCAAGGATTTTGAAGGGGCAGGGTCCAATAGCCTGAGGGATTTCATTGCCTATACGGTTGATGGGGAAGGGGGGGGACCCGAGTGGGAGATGGATGTTCCTAGAAATGTGAATGCGGTGAAGGTGATGACGATCCACAAGGCAAAAGGGCTGGGATTTCCGGTCGTCATTGTCCTTCTCTACGGGACCACGAGTAAAGGCTTTGATTACATTATCGACCGGGAGGGAGATGAGATCGTCCTTCTCAAACTGAATCAGAAGATTGTGGCCTCTGCTGCTCAATTTAAAGGACGATACGATGAAGAGGTTCTCAAGGAGATGGTGAACCGGCTGAACAGTCTCTATGTGGGTTTTACAAGGGCAAGAGAAGAACTCTATGTCATTGGTATCGGCGGAGGAGGAGAAAAGGTCGTTCGCCCTCTTGACTTGCTTCCTCTGAGCGAGTTCCCGGTGACGACAAAACCTGAGCGAATCCTTGAGGCTACGGGAGAAACGGAACGGACTTCTCCCTTGCTTCATTCCAAGGAATCCCCGGAAGCCTATACCAGCACCTATGACCATGAGAAACTGACACCTGAAGAGAGGCGGAGGGGTGAATTTATCCACAGGGTGCTTGCCTTCATCGAGTATGCAAAGGAGGCCTTTGAGGATCACCTCGGTCAGGCGATCCGGCAGGCCTCTGAAGAAATGCGTGTCGAATATGATCCCCGGGAAATCCGGGAAATCATCACCGCAATCGTTGAACATCCGGAAACGAAGGAGTTCTTCCTTCCAAAGCCTGAAAGAGAGATCCGGAGAGAGCAGGAATTTGTCGATGGAGAGGGAAGACTGTTCAGGATGGACCGGCTCGTTATCGATCGGGAACGCGCGGTTATCATTGACTGGAAGACCGGAAAGGACAAAAAGGCTGAGAAGGAGTACGAATCTCAGATGAGAAACTACCTTAAGATCGTTCAAGGGGTCTATCCGGCAAGAAGGCTCGAGGGCGCGATTGTCTATGTCGACTTGAAGGAGGTGAAGAGGATTCATTGAAGGCCATGATCCTTCCAGCCAGGGAGAACCTGATCGAGGCCCTCCTCGCGCTTCTAAAGGGCACTGAAAAGGATTACTCCACCAATCTCGTCGTTTTCCCGGGGAAGAGGCCTGCCCATTTTCTCAGGAAGGCCCTTGCGGAAAAGGTCCGGGCCAGCTTCATTCCTCCTGCGATCTTATCCATGGACGATTTCGTCAATTGGGTCTATGAGAGGAAGGAGGGCGTGCCTCAGAAACGGCTTGAAGCGATTGATGCTGTCGCCATTCTGTTTGACCTTCAAAAGAAAGCCCCGAAAACCCTGGGGGGTGAAAATTTTATCAGTCCTGATGCCTTCTTTCCCATCGGACTCAAGATTTACAGCGACATGGAGGAACTCTACCTCGAGGGCGTTTCACCTTCAAAACTAAAGGAGGTTGAATCCCTTGCGAGAGAAGGAATCCCTCCCATCTCGCGGGAAAGACTTCGAGACCTCTCCTTCTTTTACGAAGAATTTTATCGATGGACTTTTGCATCTGGTTATTCGACCCGTTCTTTCCGGTACCGTGCCATATGCGAAGAGATGGAGGAGTCGAGTCTTGCCAGTTATCAACAGGTTTTCTTCGCGGGTTTTTTTGCCTTTACCCGCTCTGAAAAAGCCCTGTTCAGGAAATTATTTTCCTCAGAAAAGGTCCATTTCCTATTTAAGAGGGGTCCCGGAATAGACGAGAAGCTTGCTGAACTTGGAATAGAAGCAGAGAAGGAACAGGGAGAAGAGGGTGATACACCTGAATTCCACTTCTACCAGAGCCCTGATACCCACGGTCAAGTTTTTGCCCTAAGCGCACTCCTCGGGGAAAAGCTAGAGGCTGGAACTCTCCCCGACGAAAGGACAGCCATTGTCCTCCCTTCTTCAGACACGCTCTTTCCACTCCTTCATCAGAGCCTTTCCCTCCTCAGGGAAGGGAACTGGAATATCTCCCTGGGCTATCCCCTTCACCGGACCCCGGTTTATGGGTTTTTTAACAACCTGATGGATCTGATTTCTTCGATGGATGGCGACCGCGTTTACGGGCCTGACTATTTGAAATTTGTGCTTCATCCCTATACGAAGAATATCCGCTTGAGAGAGAATGCCGAAATCACCCGGATCCTTTTTCATACTCTCGAAGAAGAACTCACCACATCTAAAGCTCGAACGTTCCTGACCCTTTCGGAGATCGAGGAGAACTCAGGTCTGTTCGAAGAGGTCAGCAGAAGGGTCTCAAAGGAGGGCATCGCCCTACCTGAACGAGAACTCAGAGACCATTTAAAGGAGATTCACCAGAATACGATTGGCAAATTCCTCTCTTTTAGAAATGTCCAGGATTTTGCCATCAAAGCGATCGGAATTCTCGATTTTCTATTCCATGAGAGCACAGCCAGGCTTCACCGCTTCTTTCATCCCTTCACAGAGGCCTTCATCCAATCCCTCGATTCCCTTGCAAGATCCCTCATGAGGAACGTTGTTTTTGAAAAGAGGGCCAGCTATTTTACCCTTTTCAGAAGGTACCTCCTGACCCAGACCACGCCCTTTGAAGGGACTCCGGTCAGGGGGTTGCAGGTCCTTGGAGTTCTCGAGACACGAAACCTCTCCTTTGACCGGGTTTTCGTGCTCGACGTGAATGAAGAGGTTCTTCCTGATACCCGCAAGGAGGATAGTCTCCTTCCTTTCAAGGTAAGAGAGGTCCTGGGCCTCCCGACGTATCTGGATCGGGATCAGCTCGCGGCCTACTACTTTGAGACCCTCTGGAGAGGAGCCCAAGAGGTTCATCTTTTTTTCGTCGAGAATGATCAGAAGGAGAAATCTCGCTTTATCGAACAACTTCTCTGGGAGAAGCAGAAGAGGGACAGGGTGATCAAACCCGAGCGTTACTTTCATAAGGTTCAATACCAGATCAATCTGAAGAATAAGACCCCCGGAGAGATTAAAAAAACACCTGAGATGGTCAACTCTTTGAGGCAGGTTTCTTATAGTGCTACGGCTCTCGATACCTATCTGGATTGCCCTCAAGAGTTTTGCTATCGTTATCTGTTTGGGCTTGAAAAGAAGGAGGAGGTTTCAGGAGAAATCGAACGAACCGATATTGGCAGGTTTGTCCATTCCGTCCTTTCACAATACTTCGGGAGGAGGAAGGGACGACGGTTAAGGGCAACGGATATCGATCTTGAAGAAATGGATGGACTGATCGAAGAGCTCTTTCAGAGAGATTATGGTAGAGATCCAGTGGGATCATTCTATCTTCTCAAGCAGCAGGTCAAGGCGCATCTCCGGGATTTTCTTAAGAACTACACGCTCCCTCTGGCCAGGGAGCGACCTGTCAGCATTCTTGAAGTTGAGCATACGATCCATGCTAACCACCAAGGGTTTGTCCTTACGGGCCGACTCGACCATGTTGAGAAGCAGGGCGAGAGGATCTGCATCGTCGATTATAAGACATCCTCCAGCCCCGAAAGGCTTAAGATCCGGTTCGATAAGCTTGACATCAGGAAAAGGGAGTCCTGGAGAGAGGCGATTGGAACCCTTCAGCTTCCCTTTTATCTTCTTCTTTATTCAAAAGCCCAGGGCAAAGAGATCGAAGACCTTGAAGCTATATTTCTGCTTCTTGGAAAGGTCTTGATCAGCAGGGAAATCGAGCTCCCTCTCTTTGAGTCTCCGGATGGGATGAGAGAGAAATTTGGAAGGCTTCAAACAGTGATATCGAGCCTCCTCAGAGAGATCGTCGATCCCGGGCTTCCGTTTCATCCAACGACGGATCTGAAGAATCTCTGTCCGAAGTGTGACTTCAATCCTCTCTGCGGGACCCAGTGGGTGACAAGATAGCCTGGCGCAGAGCGCACCCCGTCACCCTCCTTTCCGGAACTCCTTTTCCATGGCTTCCTTGGCCGGTCTCACATAGGTGTCTCTGAGTTTTGGTTTTTCGATCTTACCTGCAGGGTTTCTCGGGATCTTTGCATAAATCATCTTCTCAGGCCACTTGAACTTGGCCAGACCCTTCTCCTTGCAGAACGCGAGGACCTCTTCATCGGTCAGGGTTTCACCTTCTTTGACCTGAATGACCGTAAAGACGATCTCCACCAACCTTGGATGGGGGTAGCCCATGACTGCCACGTCCTGGATCTTCGGATGCTTGAGCAGGAACCCTTCGATCTCAACGGGGAAGATGTTTTCGCCTCCCCGGATGATGAGGTCCTTTGCCCGGTCCACAAAACGGTAGAATCCGTCTTCATCCATATAGGCGAGATCGCCCGTATGGAGCCACCCGTTTTCGATCGTCCTGGCTGTCATCTCAGGATTGAAGGCGTACTCTTTCATCAACCGGGGCCCCTTTAACATCAACTCCCCCACCGCATTGGGGGGACACTCATTCCCTTTGTCATCGACGACTTTGGCCTCCATAAAGACCGTGGCTTTTCCAATAGAGCCTGGCTTTTGCATGATGTCTTCGTCATAACAGTTTGTCAGTCCACCGCCACCGCCCTCCGTGATTCCATAGATATTTGCAATGGGCAGATTGGGAAAGACCTTCTTCGAGTTTTCCAGGAGGACGTAAGGCACGGGTTGAGCCCCGATTTCGATGTGTTTAAGGGCCGATAGGTCATAGTCCTTCAAATCGATCTCGCCTGATTTGATAGCATTGATCACATCAGACCAGACCGGGACCGTGTTCCAGCCCCCGGTACATTTTTCATCCGCGATCGACCTCAGGTAATATTTCGGTTGGATCTCCATGGGCATGAGGATCTTTCCTGCAGCGATATAGGATGGAAAGGAGAGAAACAGAGTGCCGCTATGGTAGAAGGGGTGGGGTGAGAGATAGACACTGCTGTAACCCTCATTATAGGTTAGGGCGTTTCCGATCCCGATATAAAACAGCGTATCGTGGGTGTGGCAGACCGGCTTGGGTGCTCCTGTGGTGCCCGATGTGAACATGAGCTCTGCCATGTCATCATCAGCCGTTTCAACAAGGACATTGGTGGGATCTCCCTTATCCAAGATCTCTTTGAAAGATTTCATGGTTGAGGGTACATTTCCACCCTGGCAGATATACTGTTTTACATACCCCATTTCTTTCATGATGGGTTCCACTCGCGGGATGAAAGTATCTCCGAGGATGAAGACCTTGCATTTCGTGACATCAGCGGCGTATTTGATGTCTGAGCTTGCAAAACGAAAGTTGAGAGGCGTTACCGTTGCGCCGGTCTTGAGGACAGCCATATAGGCTACGTACCATTCGATGCTGTTCATCATGAGATGGACAACAATGTCCCCCTTCTTTACCCCGCATTCTTTCATCATGTAATTGGCAAGCTTGTTCGTCTGATCATTCAGCTCCTTCCAGGTGATTGCCCGGCGGAGGTTTTTTGAAGGGTAGCTTTCGATGATAAATTCTCTGTTAGGGAATTTACTTGCATTAAGCCAACAGAAACGTGCAAAATTCATACTTTCTCTCCTTTCTTGAATTTTATAAGAGTTCAAAAATTTATCCCACAATAGGTTGAAAAATGACATTTGTCAATAGTAAAATTTTTCACATGAATATTCAAA
>DATIGG010000204.1:0-7399 GCA_035454825.1 Thermodesulfobacteriota bacterium
GATTGGATCGTTTCTATTTAACATTGAAGGCTGTCCAGGACGAACTGAAAAAAACCGACCCCCCCACCCGCCCCTCCCATTCAAGGGAGGGGAGGGATGGGGGTGTCCCTATTCCCGAACAGTGCCGGCAAGCCATCGAATCCTTCCGGGTTCGCTTCGAAGACGCTATGGATGACGACTTCAATACGGCCGAGGCATTGGGCTATTTCTTTGACCTTCAGACGCATCTCAATAGCCTCCTCAGTCTCTCGAAAGGCCAACCCACCGCGGAAATTCTTTCGCTTTTGAAAAAGGGAAATGAATATTTCTCCAAATTGGGATGGGTATTCGGACTCTTCAGGGACAACCCTGAAAATTATCTGAATGAGCAGAAGAAGACAGGGCTTAAAAAACTGAATCTCGCTGAAGAAGAAATCCTGAAGCTTATCGAGGAAAGGATCGCGGTCCGAAAGGAAAAGAACTGGAAGAGGGCCGATGAAATCCGCAATGACCTTCTTGACAAAGGAATTGTTTTAGAAGATACCCCGTCGGGTACAAACTGGAAGTTGAGATAAAGCCATCCTGCTTACGGACCAATTATAGAGATGATTTTTCAATCCACAATCTGAAATCCTCAATCTGAAATTTCCTTATCCCCTCTTCAGAAAACGGATCAGCATATTCAATTGGGTCGTGAGATAGGAAACCATGATGATCAAGATCACCAATAAGAATGTATTGGTATTGACGATCCACAAAAAATCCATCCTCATCCCTCCTTTCCTATTTTCACCAGTATGAAGGTGACCCTTCTTTTTGTCAAGATTTTAAAAATTTCTGCAATCCCTCCGTCTCGGGTTCGATTGGACCGAGGTAGTCTCCCCTCCGAAACCTTGAAAAGCGGATCATTAGAGACAGGTCAATCGAGGGGTATTGCTGAAGGGACTGTTTTAAGGGCATTTATCCCATGGCTCATCGCTTCAATGTGCCGCCTCAAGTTTTCTCCGGAGAGACCACCCCGGTCCTTGGGATAGATCTTCGACTATAACTGACGGGTTACAAATTTCTCGAATTTCTCCTTGTCTGATTTGTTTCATTCTGGTAAGATGCTTTATCATGCTATCGCGGGTCTTAAGCAGCGCTGTCTTTGGGATTGATGCCTACGTGGTTGAGGTGGAGGTAGACATCGCTCTCGGACTTCCTGCCTTTGCCACGGTCGGGCTTCCGGAAGGCGCGGTAAGAGAATCGAAAGACCGTGTCAAGGCGGCTGTCAAGAACTGCGGCTACGATTTTCCTTCCCGTCGAATCACGGTCAATCTTGCTCCGGCCGATATTAGAAAAGAAGGAGCCGCCTTTGACCTTCCCATGGCTGTTGGGATTTTGGCGGCTACTGAAATTGTTCAAAAGGAAAGGCTGAACGATTATTTTATCCTCGGGGAACTCTCCCTCGATGGTCAGGTGAAACCTGTGAAGGGAATGCTTCCCATTGCCGTTGCCGCAAGAGATTCTAAGATCAAGGGCATCCTCCTTCCCAGGGGAAATGCCAGGGAAGCTGCCGTTGTCAGCGGAATTAAAGTATTACCCCTGGATACCCTTTCGGACTGCGTTGAATTCTTAAATGGCAACCTCCAGATCGAGCCTGTCACCGTGGATCTCGATGGGATTTTTAAGACCGAATCGAATTACCCGGTCGACTTCAACGATGTGAAGGGTCAGGAGCACGTGAAAAGGTGCCTGGAGGTGGCAGCAGCAGGGGGCCATAACATCATCATGATTGGGCCCCCTGGGTCCGGGAAGACGATGCTGGCCAAACGTCTCCCCACGATCCTTCCGGACATGAACTTTGAGGAGAGCCTTGAGACAACGAAAATCCACAGCGTGATGGGACTCATCACCTCAGGAAGCTCCCTGATCGTCACACGTCCCTTTCGCAATCCCCATCATACGATCTCTGACGCCGGCTTGATCGGTGGAGGCCAGATCCCGAAACCGGGAGAGGTGAGCCTTTCTCATAACGGGGTCCTCTTTCTGGATGAACTCCCTGAATTCAGGAAGAATGTCCTTGAAGTGATGCGTCAACCCATCGAAGAGGAGCGAGTTACGATCTCCAGGGCAGCGACCTCCCTCACCTACCCTGCCCGCTTCATGCTCGTTGCTGCCATGAACCCCTGCCCGTGCGGTTACTATAGCGATCCCAACAATGAATGCACCTGCACGGTTCCTCAGATTCAGCGCTACCGATCAAAGATCTCAGGCCCCCTCATGGACCGAATCGATATCCACATCGAAGTCCCTGCTGTCAAATACCGTGACCTGGCGAGCAGAAATCCCGGGGAACCGTCACGGGAGATCAAGAAAAGAGTGGATCAGGCCAGAGCGATACAGCTAAATCGATTTAATGGGATGAAGATTTACTGCAATGCTCAGATGACGAATCGACACATTAAGAAATTCTGTCAGATCGATGAATCCAGTCAAAAGCTACTGGAGTTAGCCATAGATAGGTTTGGCCTGAGCGCCAGGGCTTATACGCGAATCTTTAAAGTGGCCCGCACTATTGCTGACCTCGAAGGCCTGGAGAATATCCTACCCGCCCACCTCTCCGAAGCCATCCAGTACCGGAGTCTGGATCGGAATTTAATTTCATAAGATGTGAGCGTGTGCCAGCTACGGCTATTGAGGGTTGTTTACGAAGAGGAAGGAGAAAAGAGTGTTGTTCTGACAGCCTATCTGAGTTCTCAAAGAGATCGTTATTGGAAGGAGGACCAAGATGAAAATTGAATATGATCCGACTCACGATTTACTGAATATTGAGTTTGTGCCGGACGAGCCTATTGATGAATCAGTAGAAATGGATGGCATTGTCATTGATTATTCAAAGGACAGAAAGATTGTTGGAATTGAAATCCTCGATGCTGGAAAGCGGACTACCAAGAATCCACTTGATTTGTTCGATCTTACGATAGTGAGAGAGAGAACTGCAGCATAATCATGTGTTATGTTGAGCTCAACATAAAATAGGATTCTTCATGAGGGCGTACGCGTAAAGACGAAAGGAATACCGGATCTTGTACTCAGAAAGAAACGAGAGAAATCTCTCGAGGTCTGTTTCGGAAAGAAATAAATCCTGTTCTTGGTTTCCTGTTTAGATCACGTGATACAACCCTCCCGCGAAATGTATGCGCGGTCTTCGAGCCATGACATTTCGTTTACCCCGAATACTCTCTCAAGTCAATTACTTTATTTCGATTGCCTGACCCCATTTCTTCTCCAGCAATTATTGAATGTGAAGGTAATGGATATGTTTCACTATGTCCGGAATTGGACATCGCAAGCCAAGGGAACACCATTGAGCAAGCACGGGGAAATCTTAAAGACCCAGGTGTGATGGCTGGTATCATGATCGAAGAGGTCTTGGCTCCTCATGAGGATCAATATTAGACGAGGGGAAGAAGAAGAACGGAAAAAAGGCGCATCAGGTGGAGATGAAGAAGTTTATTGAAAAGGAATGCAGCGATTGGAGCAAGCAGAGATAGTATCAGTCCATACTGGCATAGTCAGCCTCTTGACAATTCTGCAGCCCATTACTAATTTTGGAGTAAAGGAATGATGCAAAGGAGGTGTAACCATGAAAAAAAGTCAGGCGAGAGTTCCCAATGAACGATGCACCTGTGGTTCATCTGGTTTTTGTGATACGTCCTCTCATCGCTTCGTGGAATGCAGGGACGTCGGGACGGGAAAATGCCAGCTCTTCGACACGAGCGAAGTTTGCTGACAGGACATCTGCAAGATCGAAATAGACAGAGCACGAATCATCTGAGGTCTTTAAGGTAACAACTAATCAGAGGGTTCTGAATTCTTCTGGGTGTTTTTTGCATAGATCTTGTCCATCCGCCTATGTTCCTCTCTTTTTCACGGCTCCCATATAAGATTTCAATGCTTTCTTGACTTTTTGGCTCAACGGTTCAGTTCTATTCTTCTTATGATTGAAGGATACCAGGACGACCTTTCCCGTGGCCGCTAAGTTTCCTGTTTTCTCGTTGATCATGAGATGTTCGATGACGAAACTCGATGTCTTGATTTGAGAAATGCGGGAATAGATGACAAGTATGTCGTTATATCTTGATATCTGTCTATAGTCACATTCAGCATGAGCCAGGATGAAGTTGCATGAAAGAATGTCTGATGGATCAAATAGACGTAACTCCTTCATCAATTCGAACCGAGCACTTTCCATATACTGAAAGAAGGTCACGTTATTAGCATGCCCAAAAGCATCCGTTTCATAGAGAAAGACCTGTCGCTTGAAAGAATGAGGATAGTCTGATGCGTTAAATTTCATTTAAATTGCTCCTCTTACCCGTACGTTTGCCCGATCTCTTTCAACAAATCCTTTAATTTTTCGAGATCTCCCTCATGGAACGATTGAAATTGCAATCCGTACCGAAACTCTCCAAAACTCTCCCTGGCAGCCAAATCCGACCAAACCACCTCCGCCATTCCCTTAATCGAACTCAGTTCTCTCCCCTTTACGAAAATAATCTCAATCTTCAATCGGGTCCCTATACCAAGTTGTTCTTTTAGATAGACGAGGAGCCCTCCCTCACTGGCATCTGCTACGATCCCCCCATAATTTTCTTTTTCATCGACTATAGAATAATCCAAAGGAAGCTCAACATGGATTCTCGGATGTTTCCTCTTTTCAATGACGAAAGTACCCTCATTGGATTCTGATTTATCCTTGTCTTTTCCTCTTCTGACCGTTGTAAGAAACTTTCGAGGACTCATCGAAACATCCTCCTCCAAAGATAGGGTCAACTCCCTTCTTGCCCCCATGTTTTCTCTCCAATGGGGATTAGTGGAATCGTCCGGCAGGCCATCCATTTTCCCGTCTTTATTAGCGGCCGTACATTCCGGTCATGGATGCTGTCCCTATGATCTTCCCTTCTATCGCCTTCTTGAAGGCAGAAAGAGAAACATTCGCTCCCAGATCAAGCTTCTCAACATTGAGGGCATAAAGAGTCACAACGTAGGGATGGTCGCCTGTTCCCTTTGGAGGCTGGGGTCCTCCGTAACCGATATCTCCAAAAGAATTCTTGAGTTCCGTCGAACCAGAAGGCATTTTCTTTTTTGACGCTTGCTCCTCAATCGTTGTAACGTTTGGCGGGATATTAATGACAAGCCAGTGGACCCAGTTTTGGGCGACCGGGTGTGGGTCAACCATCGATAACGCAAACGACTTGGTTCCGGCTGGAACATTCTTCCACATCAACGGTATCGAAATGTTCCTTCCGCCCGCTCCAGGCATGACATACTGAATAGGAATCTTCTCTCCATTTTTAAATGCAGAAGATGAAATCTCCATAGCGCCACCTCCTAAGGCATATTTTTGAGAAATCAGCGAAAACACCAAAAGGATCAGGGATATGAACCAATTCAGAAACGGTCTCAAGCCGACCCCTCCCTTCCCACTTGATTAGAACAGCCAATCGTGATCCTCAAATCAATTAATCTCATTTTATCTCCAAAGGGAAGGCCCGTCAATTAAAATTCAAGCGAAATCCAAGCCCTCTGAAGAATTCTTGAAGGGCAAAACAAAGATGGTTGTAACGCTTTCTCGTCTGCCAGAGAACAAGAAAATTGAAATAACTCGTCAGAATTATTGTAAATTTATGTGCCTAAAAATTAGGCATTCTGCTGCTGATGGTGTGGGTAGCTGTCGTGAAAACGTTTTCGAACAGCTTTTCAACATTTTTTTCACAAAAATTGTGAGTAAATAATCTAACCTCTTGAAACTAAATAGCTTATTTTTTTGTTGGAATGACAACAAGATATGGTAAGAATTCTTTGAACCAGCACAAGGCATAGTATTTTGTTTGACAAGAAGAAGGTTTGAATTGACATCAGGATGGGGGAATGGTATTTGAAAATTATATGGAGACCATCGAACATTTCTCAGATTTCTTAAAAAAAATAGGGGTGCCCAATTTTTTAGCTATTGGCATTGTTATCATTGTCATATGGCTTTTGATTTCAGGTCTTAAAAAAGGCTTAAGGAAAAAAAGAGGTGAGAAAGACTCAGAGAGTAATGACGGGGATTAGTTAAGGTGGGGGTCATTTCTTTAGCATCTTCCATGAAAAGAAAAAGGAGATGGTGAGAGCCAACAACATCCCGAGAGAGGAGAAGAGAAAGAAAAGGAGAATAATTCTCTCTTTCATCACAGTGTATTTGCTCTCTAACATTCCTACATAGAGAATCCCAATAATTCTATCATCAATGTCCCTGATCGGTTCATAAGCCGTGATATACCAGTCGTCCACCACAAATGCCCTTTGAACCCACGGTAACCCCCTTTCAAAAACCTGTTCATAGACTTCTTTCATCACCCGGGTTCCAACGGCCCGGTTTCCTTCTTTGTCGATCACATTGGTTGCTATTCTCAGGTCACCCATGAAGATCGTTGCTGTGCCAATCTCTTTTCCCCGGTATTTAGCTTCTTTAAAGACGATGTTTTTAATCTGATCGACAAGCTCATAATTTCGATTGAGGAGCACCCCTCCTGTTAACACGCCGATGAGTCGGCCATTGAAATCGGTGACAGGGTAAGCTGATTTCAATACCATTCCTGAAGTCTCTTCCAGTTTTTCAGTCGGTTTTTCCAAAGGGGTCGGAACCAGTTGAATGCGAGCCCTCTTTGCTAAGTTCCCTCCATCTTTCAATAGCTCCTCATGGGTGAGTATCTGCGTCCCTGAAACGCCTTTTTCCTCAAGACTCACTTTGATGAAAGAATCCGCGCTTAAGTCATCGCCCGACTTTTCAGGATTGTGGAACCGATAAATGACCGTTCGGTTCTCATCTACTAAAGTCAAAAAATCAAGTCCCTCTTGAGACATAATACCCGTCAGTTCTTTCTTTATCGCGGAGACATTTTTCTCCGCGAGTGCCTTTTTCAATACGTGCCTGATCGATGTCCAGTAGACTATTCGGTCAATTTCTCTAATTTTAGAGTTGTATACCCATCTGGCAGAACTCAGATGCTCCTTCACTCTCTCCTGCGCTTCGTAAATAATTTGATTCGTAATGATAGAATTCACAATGAGGATTGTAACAACACCGATCGCGCAGGCGATCACAAAGAAGAGGAGGGCTATCTGAGTTTTTACTGAAATTCTCATGGGTTAGAATTGTACTACAATCTAAGAAAAAGTAAATAAAAAAAATTCTTGCCATATTAATCATTTTCTGGTAGATATATTGTGAAAAAATTCTTAAATTCAAACGGGAGGAAAAGAGAATGAAACCTTATTTTGAGAAGATGACCGATTTCGGCAAGCCCTTGACCGAGGGACAGATCAAAAAGGCAGAGGAAAATGTAAAACAAATTCAGGAAGTTGAAAAGATAGTGGCCGAGGCTGTGGA
>DATIGG010000205.1:0-6343 GCA_035454825.1 Thermodesulfobacteriota bacterium
GAACGGTACAAAGACATTGTCAATGGCCTTTACTCCGATACCGATAAAGTCCACATGGACACAACGATCACCTATGAGGACGGAAGAGTGGTCCATATCAAGACCGACCTCCGAATAATGAAAGTGCTCCAATAAAACGCAATGCAAAATTAGCATTGCAAAATTAGCAATTAGCAATGAATGAAAAAGGTGCCCAACTCTCAGAGCGGTTACTCGATTTTGCCGCAACGTTGATTAAAATTACTGATGCCTTGCCAAACACGGTTGCAGGAAGGCATGTCGGTGGTCAACTCATAAGAGCAGGTACATCTTCCGGATCAAATTATGAAGAAGCTTGTGGCGCTGAATCCAGATCCGATTTCGCACACAAAATGAGCATTGTCCTGAAGGAGTTGAAGGAGAGCCGGTTTTGGCTTCGGTTGATTCAACGGACACAAATGTTGGCTACGAAATATACCGAATCTCCGTTAACTGAGTGCGAAGAACTATGTGCCATCATTGCAAGGAGCATTATCACTACAAAAAGAAATAAGAATCATCGAAACAAACCGAAGGTACCATTAAGTAATGAGAATTGAATGGTGAGGTAATTTCCATTGCTAATTTTGTATTGCTAATTTTGCAATTTGCAATGTGATTCTTAAGGGAGGTTTTAATGGAGCTCTTTTTACAGCTTTTCATCACAGGGATTTTGGTTGGAAGTATTTATGCCCTGGTGGCTCTCGGTTGGACCCTCATTTATAAATGCTCAGGCGTCCTTAACCTTGCCATGGGCGAACTTACCCTCATCGGAGCCTACGTCTGCCTAACCTTCTATAACTGGGGAATCCCCTTCATTCCGGCACTCGTTTTCACCCTCATCGTAGGATTCGCCTTAGGCCTATTGACCGAACATATCTTCCTTCGGCCCATGGTGGGAGAACCGGTACTCAGTGTCATCATGGTGACAGTGGGACTCTCCTTCTTCTTTAAAGGGTTGGTTGAACTCGTCTGGGGAACCGATACGGTCGTTTTCAAGCCTCCCGTCTTTCCGATGGAGCCAATCTTTCTTGGAAAGATCGTGGTCGGCCAGGTCTATCTCTGGGCGTTCGTCGCCTCTCTCGTCCTTCTCCTTGCTTTTGTCACCTTCTTTAAATTTACCAAGTGGGGCCTATCCATGCAGGCAACGGCAGATGACGAAATGGCTGCCCTCTCTTTGGGAGTGAATGCAAAGATCGTTTATGCCCTTGCCTGGGCGATCGCGTTTATGGCCGCCGGAGTGGGAGGAACCCTTCTCGGGAATATCAACGGCCTAAATATCTCAGTCGGATATCTCGGCCTGCTCGTTCTCCCTGCGGTTGTTCTTGGAGGGCTCAATTCTGTGCCCGGTGCCATTGTAGGAGGATTGGTCATTGGGGTCCTCCAGAATTTAGCGGATGGTTATCTGAGCCGCTACACACCAGGCGGAGTCAAAGAGGTCTTTCCATTTGCGGTGATGGTTATCATCTTACTCTTTAAACCCTATGGACTCTGGGGCTGGATCAGAATTGAGAGAGTCTAAAAAATCATTGCAAAGTGAAAATTTAACAGTGAAAATTTATCAGTGAAAAAAGAATTGCTAATTTTGAATTGTTAACTTTGCAATTTGCAATGGGGAGTTAAACATGGGTTATCGACCTTGCGGTATTTATCACCAATATTACCGTCAGGATCACGCCTGGTGGCAGACTTGGTTTGTCCGGGGGAAAATGATCGTTCTCTTGATAACGATTTTTTTCATCATCCCTCGGTTTGCAGGTCTCTATTTAGTCTCTGTAGCCAATGTGATCGGATACACCATCCTTTCTGCGATGGGGGTCCAGCTCCTGATCGGTTATTGCGGTCAGGTTACCTTGGGACATGCCGCTTTCATTGCAGTCGGGGCCTACACGAGCACGCTCTTGATGCTTCAGCTTCATCTTCCCTACCCGATCACCCTGATTTTAGGCGGGATCATGGGAGGGCTATGGTGTGTCCTGTTTGGTCTTCCCTCTGCCCGGGTGAAAGGATTTTATCTGATTATGACCACGATGGCTGCTCAATTCATCACCGTAGAGTTCTTCATCACCCAGTATGTTAGCCAAATCGGTGGGAGAGGAGTTGCTTTTTCGATACCACCCGGAACCGTGAAAATCGGTCCATGGGTCATCCAGTCCGAACTTGAAGTCTATTATCTGATGGTGACGCTTGTGGTCTTGTGCACCATGGCCCTGGCAAATCTCCTCCGATCGAAGATCGGGCGGGCCTGGATTGCCATTCGGGACAACGATATTGCTGCAGAAGCCCTTGGAATTAACACGATCTACTATAAACTCCTCGCCTTCTTTGTGGCGGGTTTTTTCGGCGGGATTGCGGGATCCTTCTGGGTAACATCACTGGCTGCTATCAGCCCGGAGCATTTTCAATTTGGCTGGTCCCTCTGGCTGGTCGGGGTTATCCTCATTGGAGGGGTTGGAAGCATCCATGGAACCATCTTGGGTGCCATGTTTATGACCCTGATTCCTGAAGGTCTGAAATTTCTCATCTTTATTCTGACCCAGGACCCCTTCTTTGTGAATCTCATGCCCTTTTTGCCTCATCTCCTTGAGAAATTTCTCTTTGTCAAAGAAGCAGCTTTCGGTCTGGCCATCGTGCTCTTTCTGATTTTTCAGCCGAATGGCCTTTCCTATCGCTGGTGGCAGATCAAGAATTACTTTAATCTGTGGCCATTTTCATACTGACGTAATTGGCGATGCGTGGTTCGCAGATTGTGGGAAAAAATAATCTAACGTCAGAAGTAAAATCACTTTTGCGAATCACGAGTCACGAATTACGCGATACGAATAGAAGGAGGTGATGCCGTGTCGCAGGATGGTGGGAGATAAGCAAGGGGGAAAACATGGATTCTAACCTTATTTCATTATTTCATTACCCCCCTCTCCCATCCTCTCCACGGAGGGGAGAAGGAGAGTGTGAGGGGAAACAGGAGGTAAATGATGGGAACTAAAAAGAAGTTTTGGGGAATCGTTATAGCATTTTTCGTCGTATCTCTCATTCCTTCATTTAGTCTTGCCCAGGAGGTGAAACTGGGTGCCCTTCAGGACACGACCGGAGCTACTTCTGATGTCGGGAAAGACGAGGCCCTGGGTGTCCGGGAGGCTGTTCAGTATTACAATGACACAGGGGGAATCAACGGTAAAAAGATTCGATTGTTCCAATATGATTACGGATATCGCGTTCCAGAAGCCATTACCACCTACAAACGGTTTAGGGATTACGATAAGGTGGTGATGGTCCTGGGTTGGGGGACTGGAGATACCGAATCTCTCTCTCCTACAATCAATGCAGACAAGATGCCTTACCTCTCCAGTTCTTTCTCAGGCCATTTATGTGATCCCAAGAAGACCCCTTACAACTTTGTCTACGGCACGGATTATTCGACCAATGCCAGGGGCGCAATCACTTACTGGTTCGAAGAGGTCTGGAAGAAAGATGCTAAATGGAAGGAACTCAGGGATAAGGGCGTCAAACCCAAGTTCGTCTGCTTCATGGACACGGCTTCACCTTATGCGACCGCTCCGATCAAGGCCATCAAGGATCAGGCAACCCTCCTTGGGTTTGAGATTGGGTCAGATGCAAACATCTCCCTGACTGCCCTCGACACCAAGAGCCAGGTTATTGCTGCAAAAAGTTTTGGAGCCAATCTGGTTTGGCATGGGAATACGACCATGTCTGTCTCTGCTGCTCTGAAAGACGCCTATGCCCTGGGGCTGGGAGCAGACCATATCATCAATAACTGGGGCTTTGACGAAAACCTCCCAAAGCTTGGCGGCCCAGCAGCCGAAGGAGCCATGGGCCTTCTTGCGTGCGCCCTTTTTATCGACGAATATCCTGCCAAGAAGAGGGTCATGGATTATGCAAAAAAGCTGAACCCGGGAGTCCCTCTTGAAAACAGGCTGGTTCGAACGGTCCAGGGTTGGGTTAAAGTTACCCTGGCAGTAGAGGCCATGAAAAAAGCCGACAAAGCCGGGAAACTGAATGGCCCTGGAATCAAAGATGCCTTCGAATCCTTTAAAGATTGGCCGGGTTTGAAGGAGTATGGTGGCCAACTGGTAACGATCACCCCGACGGATCATCGCTATAGCTCTGTCGTCCGTGTTGGAAGGGTGATTAAAGGAAAACCCCAGACCGTCGGTGAAATCGACATGAGAGCAAAATTCCCGGATAAATGGGCCTCCTGGTTAGGCTGGTAATCACCCTCAGGAAGGAGCAAACGGTTGGAAAAGAAAATCCAAGAAACCGACAACCCCTCGGAGAGTATCCTGAAGCTCAATAACATCGAGGTCATGTATCACGAGGTGATCCTTGTCCTCAAAGGGGTCTCTATCGAGGTTCCCAAGAGAGGGATCGTTGCACTCCTGGGAGCGAATGGTGCCGGAAAATCGACCACCCTGAAATCGATCTCCGGCTTATTGAAACATGAGGAAGGGGAGGTGACCGATGGAAGCATTGAGTTTATCGGCGAGAAAATCCATCATCTCCCTGCAGAGGAAATTGCCAGAAGAGGAATCTTTCAGGTCATTGAAGGGAGAAGAGTCTTCGGCCATCTTACGGTAGAAGAAAACCTTCGGGTCGGAGCCCATCTCCGGGGCGATGGTTCAGCCCTGAAAGAAAGACTGGAGATCGTTTACCAGTATTTCCCGAGATTGGTGGCGAGACGCACTGTTCTTGCAGGATTCATCAGCGGGGGGGAGCAGCAGATGGCCGTGATCGGCAGGGCCTTGATGGCTCAACCCAAGTTGATGCTTCTGGACGAGCCCTCCATGGGCCTTGCTCCCCTTCTCATTAAAGAGATCTTCGACATCATCACGCGGCTAAACAAAGCAGAGGGGATTCCCATCCTTCTCGTGGAACAGAATGTGAAATTGGCCCTCACCATTGCGCCTTACGCCTATGTTCTGGAAAACGGAAGGCTGGTGATGCATGGAAGCTCGGACAAATTGAGAGAGAATCCAGACATTCGGGATTTCTACCTGGGTCTCTCCGATATCGGTGAGCGAAAGAATTTTCGTCAGGTCAAACACTACAAACGAAGAAAGCGCTGGATTACCTGAACCCAACAATGCAAAAATGGACAATGTTCAATACCCAATCGATCTGTTTAAATCGCTAACTGTCCATCGATCATTTTGCACTTACAAATCGATCTTTGAAGGGAGGCCAATTATGCGACGACTATTTTTAGTATTGATGATCATTACCCTGGCAGTTTGGGGAATGACTGCTTGCAAACCTGGCTTGCTTCCAACAGAAGGAGCTGCTAATCCAAAAGTAACATTGGAACGGGTCGATATTCAGAGTTATTTCCCCTGGGCAGACCTTCCCGCCCGCACACCGCTGGCCTTGGGTTATGTCTTCTCCATCGAAAACCCGAGCGGATACAACATCAAACTCGAGAATTTCAAATTCACCACTTTCTTCGAGGCAGCCCCCGGTCAATATTTATCCATCACCACTCCGACCACATACGACACTCTTTATTTTCCACCCAATACGGTGAGCCAGTACCGGGTGGTTGATATCCTTGATTCCTTTACGATCAATTTAAGCCTGGCAGTAGCAAATGCACTGAAGATCCACGAGCTTAAATTAAGCCGGGCAGAAGTGATCAAGAACTGGTATACAAAGATAGGCGACTTCGCTTTTGGAATCAAGATAGGAGAAGGGATGGCCGTCTTTTCAACGGAGAAGGGGGAGATCTTTGTTCCCTTCGAAGGAAAGTTTCCCAAGAAATAATAAAGCTGTATGACCCCTCTCCCCTTGGAGACTGTGTCGTAATTCACCGTTCGCCCTTCGACACGCTCAGGACGAACGGCCTGCCCGTGTCCGTTCGTGGTGAGCCTGTCGAACCATGAACGGATTTACGACATAGTCCCCAAGTGGGATGGGCATCTTGCCCGTGATGACCCCGCCCGAAGCGGGGTCCCACTCACCGGAGGAATCTACGGGGTTGTCTCATCGGATCAAATTGGATATGATGAAATCTGTTTTGATCCTTCCAGCAGGAGTGAGAACAACATGACATCCCGTGGCAAGCCCCTGGGAGCCGGGAAGCTTGAAATCGGTGCCTTAAGGATGCTTCTCGAGAAGCATGCGATCGTCGATCCTCAGGTCGTCGTAGGTCCTCAAATTGGCGAAGATGCGGCCGTGATCGACCTCGGAGGGGGGACGGAGAACTACTGGGTGGTGGCCGCGGACCCCATCACCTTCACCACCGAAGAGATCGGGTATTACGGGGTGGTGGTGAACCTCAATGACATTGCCACAAGGGGGGCCATCCCCCGGT
>DATIGG010000206.1:0-5895 GCA_035454825.1 Thermodesulfobacteriota bacterium
AAAAGGATGGATCCTCTTCGGATCGTTGTATCAAAATTAGTGTTATCCGTGAAATAGAAGGAAGTCTCCTCTCGTTCAGTAAAATACTTATACTCTTTATAAGTAATGTTCAGATTGTAGGTCTTGTTTTTCTTGATTTCCAGCCGGGCCGAGGCATAAGGATCTCCAATATTGCTGACGTTGAAGCGGAGAGAATCGACAAGGCCCTTCGCATTTTCATCCATCTTCTTGCCCCAGAGGCTAAAATCGAAGAGTCTCAATCCCTCTCGCAGATTAACCGTCTCTTTGTAACGGTCTCTACTCCCATCAATATCGGTAAAGCGGTAACCGAGCTCAACGCTTCCTCCCCACTGAAAGCCTCCTGCTGTCAATCCAGCCTCTTGCGAGGGTGCAGGAGAGACTAAAAAAAGGTGGAAAAAGGAAATGCAGAAAACGATCAATAAGGATTTTATAAGATTTCTTCTCATTCCTTTACCCCTTTCTTACTGGAAGAACCGACTGCTGAAATTCGATCCGTGAATTTGAGTATGGCAATTGATACAGGAAGAATTCGGGAAATGGCGCCTCCCATGACATTCCGCACACAGGTCCTTGGCGTCACGGCGGATCAAAAGGAATCGGTTGGGAGATCCATGGGGCACGTGACAGGCGCTGCATCCTTCAACCTTTTGGGAGAGGTGTTCATAAACCCAGGGGCCTCGCTTCTCAGGATGGCATTTGAAACAAGTCTCATCTTTGGCAATGATGCTCGTCTTCCTCAGGCTGGCCCTTTCACGGGTTCCGTGAGGAGTATGGCAGTCCGAGCACTTCAAGGCTCCCTGGAGCACTTTATGCGAGTTGGGAAAATAGAATTTTGATTTTACTTCCTGATGGCAGGAGAGACAGAGGTCAACCTCTTTGGCTTTGAGAAGCTTCTTCCTCATCGGGGTCCCATGGATCTGGTGGCAGTCATTACAGGCAACGGCGCTCAACTTGTGAACCGATCTCCCGAATTGAAAAAATGTTTTCTCCTTCACATGACACTTCAGGCAACCATCAGACCGGGTCTTTGCCTCGATCCCCTTAAAGGAGAGGATCATGCCTTTTCCTTCAGCCTCGGCATGTTTTGATCCCGGGCCATGGCAGGATTCACATCCCCTTCTAACGGGTGGCACCTTTTCATCGAGGAGATTTTTCCAGTGGGGGTCGGTTTTCTTGAAGCCATCGTAGATATCGGGATGGCACCCTTTGCAGGCATCTGCCCCGATATACTGGGCATCTCCCCCCTTCCCTCCCTGGCTAAAGGAAGTAGAACTAATGAAGGATACAATCACCGCCAAGGCGACAACCACTATCGCCGAAACCCTGCTCCAATTCATAATTCTCTCCTTCATTCCTTAATGGTTAAGTGTTTCTCCCTGACCAGACCTTCAGATCTCAAAATTTACCCTCTCCCCGAATTCGAGGAGAGGGTAAATCGTAAATTATGGATTGACAATGATCGTTCTGTAATCAGTTGCGTTACGCTGGATCCCTCCGGTAGGCCGGACCCAGGGTTTAACTGGCGCATTAATAACCTTCAACGAATCCTGCAGGATCTGGGCAGCATACCAGGGATTGTGCCAAGCAACACAGTTCCCGGCTTTATACATGAACTGCAGGTTGAATGCGGCTGCGAGGGTGTTTGTCGTCCAGGCCGTATATCTCGTTGCAGAGTCAGGACCGGTGAAGAAGTAGGGGTTCGAATTGGGATCGTAGAATATCCCCAAGGCCTCAAGGGCTTGCCTGACCTGTCCCCTGAGCCCAGAGTCTCCAGTCCCGGCAACCGGGTCAAGGACAGTTCCGATCTCCTCGAATGCTGTCTCGATCACCCCGTCGCCATCCCAATCTGCAGATGCCTTGACGTCGTGGAAGGTCTTGATCGAAGAACCGTGACATTCCTGGCAGACCTCAATCTTTGGCCTCCAGGTATGGCCGCCCTCAAAATCATTGGCGCTCGCCTCCGCCATATGGCAACCGGCGCAGTTCGTTGTTTGGTGAGCAGTGATGCCGGATGAATACTTATTCGGAATCGGAGCGCCGCTAACAGCGAGGAATTCCCAGCTATTCTTGCTCCAGAGAACGGCTCCGCTCTCCAGATAGTGAGGATTTGAGAAGTTAATCCCGGCTCCTTCCCTGATCACTTCATTAGGTTCGCCATAGGGATCGCCACCAACGCTCGTGATGTTCAAGTAAACAGTCAGCCCGCTCTCCCTACCCTGGTGGCAGAATAGACAGATGACTCCCGTTCCCACACCGTCTGGAATATCGGTTCCATCCATCATCTTGTTGATCCCACCCCTCGGGTTCTTGGTTGAATGGACAAACCGGGAGTTGTAAGAGAGTTTCACAGGGACACGGACATTGGAGCCCTTTTCTCCCTTCTCGTGTGGATCGTGACAGGTGATACAGGTGAGTGTTGCATCACCCCACACAACAGACGCTGCATCGGTCCCCTGAACATCCTTCAGGTAATCAAGTGCTGTTAATCCGTTGTGGCATTGCAGGCAGTTGAAGCTGCCGGCAGTCGCGGGAACATTGATATTTCCCCTCGAGCCCAAATAAGCCAACGTATTATCCGGAGTGGCGGTCAGTGTGAATGTTCTCTTGCCTTTATTTCTAAAACTGTTGACTCCGCCCGATCCAGTGATGCTCATGTCATAGGGCCAATTCAGGTCGTGCCCGCCGAAAATAAAGAACTCTTCCCAGGCAGGAGCAAGCCTGTCCGTATGACCGCTACTCTTATACTGGGCTCCGATATTTTTGTTGTGGCTCGGGCTTAAATCGACCACAGACCCGTCTGATTTTTTCCCGAACTTCGTATACTTGTAAGCTCCCCGGGTATGACAACTCATGCAGAGATCTTCTGTGTTGGTAAACATATCCCGGACCTCGAAGTCGACCGATAAACCGCAGAAAGAAACGTTCACGGACAGAGTCTTTGTTTTCGTTTTATCGGCGGCCAAGACATAAGTCACGTTCGTGCTTCTCTCGATAGGGGCGTTAACAAGAACCGTTTTATCGTCAATGACTTGTATAACCTCGAATGCGTCTTTATCCAGAGTTGCCTGAACCGCTATAGTCCTTCCTGCAAGCGCTGCATCGGACGGGAGGTTAACCGTGGTCGAGGCGACTCCTGAGATAAGGACAGTATCACCCTCCTTCACCTGGCTCTTCACGAACCCTCCAACGCCGGGGCAGAGGTCACACGTTAAGGTTATCAAATTACACCCATCAGTGCCGGTGGTAACCGCGCAGTTACCTTTTATAATGGCCGTCTGCGGCCGGCTGATGGCAGAACCCCGATTCCATATTCCGTTATGGACGTCCTGGGCCCCTCCTGCATTCACCTTATAGGGCTTGTGGTTAAGGTAACTCACTTGCCGGCCTGGGACCGCTGATACAGACAGAGGTGAACTCACTGTAACAACAACAGTGCTCGTCACAATGGCAGGATCAAGTCCGTCCGGAGCCACAATATGGGAATCGTGGCAGGCCCCGCAACTAACCTCTGGCTTGCGTGGCAGGTTGCCCTGAGCAATCTTATCTCTGAACTGAGGATACTGAAGGGCATACTGGTGACAGACGCTGCACTCCTCAATGCGGTTATCTCTCGAAACCGGGCCTCCCAACTGATCAAAGGTACCTTCCTTAAAGAGGAGAGTCCCCACTGGAACAGCGGAGGATTTCTCCGGCGAATTAGCGCCGATCTTCGCTTGGGCCGTTCCAAACCTCGACTGATCGAAGAATTTTGCCGGTCTGCTGTTGGGATTGGAATGGGAAGTCTGGAGAAATGTGGTGAGATCAAACCCGTGAGTCAAGTTATGGCAACCTCCGCAAGTCTTTGTGTTAGGAATGGGAAACGGGATGCTTCCGAGCCCGAAGTGGGCCTGCCCGCCTCCGTGACAGGCTTCGCACGGGACCTGATCCGTCTTCGTAAGGTCGAAGCGAGGGATGTTATGAATTGAATTCACGTACCCCTCTGGGATCGTGTAAAATGGAGAATTTCCGTCCCTGTGATTCAGCAGGTTCAGAGGTGGGTAATCGATGCTGACCGCACCTGAGACGACATCCGCCGTTTCAGGGTTGTTATCCAGCCAGGTCTGATGGCAATCGATACATACCGCGGTCCCGACAAACTTCCCCGCCTGTCCCTGCTTTGGCGCCATGGAAAAGGCGGTGAGGACCAAAATCAAGGAGAGCAAAAAAATCCATCTTGTTTTAGGCCGACCCATCATATTTCCCTCCTGCGTAAAATTTGTATAGGGTTAAATTTGAAATGCTTGATCAATTTGTTGACATCGAAGTTCATCCCCAACTGAGTTTCCACTTTTATCACACCCATTTTGGCTTGTCAAGACAAAAAATTAAAAAATTTTAATTTTAGTGAATCCGCAAAAAACCCCTTTTTGTCATCCTGAACGAGGTGAAGGATCTATAATTAAATTCATTTGGAGAGATTCTTCGCTTTGCTCAGAATGACAGACTTTATCACGAAACCGTCAGTTTTAGTTTATTTGATGTCATTGGGCCAAAGATGGTAACACGCCTCCTGCCCAAACATAAATGGCTCATATTCGCTTCGTGTTCTTCAAATGGGCAGTTTATTCGCCCCTTTCAGCTCAAATAAATACGCCCTACCGGAAGCACACGGTCAAGGGTGGGATGCATGCAGCACCCACCCTTGATACACTTTAAGGCGGACCTCAACGCCCCCAAAAGGAGTCGCGTCTACTGTCCGACGTTGACTGTGACTCGCTTAAACCCCTTAAGGCCTCCGGTATCTGTCGCGGTTTGCCTGATTGTTTTTGCGCCCGCTGACCTATAGGTATGCTGGAAGGTGCTCCCGGCCAGTCCTGTATCTATGGTTCCGTCACCCCAGCTTACCGCGATTCTAAGGTTATAGTTTGGATCCATAATATCTGTTTTCGCAAAACTACTATCATCAAACGATTTATCGACGAAGGTAACCGTGAGATTGCTCACAGTGGCTGATTCCACTCCTGATGCTATCGGCGGTAAATTTGTATTTCCGCCGGCCCCGTGTATGCCCTTTGCATACTGCGCGAGCTGCCTCTTGGTCATCACGATCGCGCCGCCTCCTTCGAAGTGGCACTTCCCGCATGCAAGGCCAAGATCCACCCAGACAGCCTCTGTAAAGTTTCCATCAGGCGCGGAATTCGCAACCAGAGACCAGCTCTTGCCATTGGCTATGCATGCTGCTCTTGTTTTGTAATAGGGATCACTACAGATGCCGGGAGTCGTTGCTCCCGCCTTCGGGAATGTGGAGTAATTAGGATCGGTGTTGATCCTCATGACATGAACGTAAAGACCCAATGCCCCACCGCCGAGCGGTGGTTTCGGCATATGACAGCTCTTACATGCGTCAGCAACATTGGACCCGTCTCCCTGCGGTGTTCCGACTCCTCCAGGATGCCTTATGGTTGCCAAATCTTCCTTATCTATATGACAGACAACGCACTCTCTCCTGATCGGCACGGGCGTGCCACTCACAGCCAGGGGCGTTGCAAGGGAGCTCGCCAAGGCAAAATCATCCGGGTAATCGAACGGATAGATCTTAACGATGGTGCTCTGATGGACATCATGGCATGTGTCGCAACCACCCTGCCGGGTTCCGTCCGAGAAGCGGCTGTTATATAAATCCAATCTCGTGGCTATCTGAGCATAGGCACCGGTGAACTTCCCGTGAGGGCTGTTCAGGAACTGTTTGCCTATCAGGTGGCCACCGAAATTGGTCGCGCTCGCTCCGATCGGGTATGCCGTTGGTTGTGTGGAGGCGTTAGGATTGGCTGAACCTTCCCATCCAGCCGGTCTGATGTGGCATTGTGAACACAGGGCAGTGGAGCTTGCGCCTCT
>DATIGG010000207.1:0-2301 GCA_035454825.1 Thermodesulfobacteriota bacterium
CGTACATTCCTCGGGAGGTGTTTTGAACGATAATGGTGTTCTTGATGACCGGCGGGTAGATGAGATTGATCCCTGTATGGCCGCCCACGATGATGTTGATCCCTTCGACCGTCTGGGCCAGCTCGATGTCCTTTGCATAGCCAAGATGGCTCAGGAGGATGATGAAATCGGTCTTGGGTTTCAGTTCTTTAACCATGGCCTGTGCTGTTTCGACCGGAGACTGAATGTTCACTCCCTTTCTCCGGGGGTCAGAGGGAGATGTAAAGAAATCGGGCGAGAGAAGGCTAAAGATTCCAATGCGAAACCCATTAATTTCCTTGATGAGAAAAGATTGAAACAGGATTTTCCCTGACGTCTCATCAAGGACGTTGGAAGAGAGAAATGGGAAGTTAGCCTTCTTCGAAATTTCTAATAGAAACTCCTTGCCGAGGGTCAAGTCATCATCCCCAATTCCCATGGCAGTGTAACTCATTAAATTGAAACTCTCGATCATAAGATGGGCTTTCTCGCTCATCGCTTTCACCGCATTTTCAGAAACGGGATTCAGATATTTTTTGAAAAGAAGATCGCCTGAATCTAAAAGGAGCATCCCCTTTTGACTCTCTCGTAAATGCTCTACCCATGCTCCTCGTCTGGCCAGACCGCCAATTCGACTCTTTTCCCCTCAGGTGGGGCAAGGGTCAATCTCGCCGTTAATATTATTGCTATAGAGGAGAGTAAGCGTCTTAGGCAATCTTTGGGCATGGGATCGGAAAGGATTCAAGATTAAGAAAAATCCCAGGACCAAAAGACCTGTCAAAAACCACTTTTCTTTCATCCCGTTCACCTTCAAATAAAAATATTTATATCCCATTCATCTATTGAAAACAAGGGGAAGCTTGAAAGGAGAGCCAAGCTTTTGACGAATATCATCAGCCAAGTGCTCCCACCACTACTTTACAGGTTGAAATCAAGAAGAAATTTCGGATCAGTGGAAGGTGTCTTAGAGATCGGGATTCTTACTCTTCGGGCGGCTTCTTCGCCTTTTCCGGCTTTGGGCCCGCAGCACGAATGTTGATAAACTTATTGAGGATGTCAAACCAGAAAGGAGCCCCGAGAGAGACGGCCAAAATGGTGAGGAAAAGACCAATGGTCTTGGTTAGGATTTGCCAAAAATTCTTACTGAAGGATTGCCAAAAGTCGGTGAAAATATCAAGGTCGCTTTTGGTCCAACCTACGGGAAACTCCAATTTCTTCATCTCTTCGTCGATTTGCTTCATCCTCTTCTGAGCATCTTCGGACGTGCTCATGGGCTGCTTTGAAATCTCCTGTGCCGCCGTGACCAGTCCGGCACGGCGGGTTGGATCTTGAAAAAGGGTTTTTGTAATGGAGAGGGTATCGGCGTTTAAGGCGACTGTAACCACCAGGGCCGTGACAAAGACGATCGGCTTCGATTTCATTTTATACCAACCGGAAACCCTGTCCATGGCTTCGTCAAACCATTTCTCAAAATTTTCCCGGGCCTTCTTCAGGCTAATTTCCGCATCGTCCAAAAGGCTGGAGATCGTTTTTTGCAAATCCGAAGAGGGTAGTGTGTGGATGGTTCCCCTTACCTCATCGAATGTCTTCGGACCCTTCTCAGGGTCGGATGGAGCGATGATATCCATTAAGGCAACGGCAAAGAAACGGGAAGGAATATAGGAAGGTTTCCTCCCGCCTTGACTGAGTCCTTTGATAAGAGGATGATTGTAGAAGGCCAAAGCGATTCCGGTTCCTTCTGGATCATCGAGAAGGCTCCGGATGCCTTCCTCAAGATTTTTCGCCCTCATCTCAAGTCGTTTTGAAATCCATTCTGTGATGACCGAAGTGATAATGCTGAGAAAGAGATAGACAAAAATCATTCCGATGGCCACATCAAGGATTTCTGAGCCAAACATATTTCCCCCTCCGGTGCTGCCTAAACCTTAAATATTCCCGTATCGATCCATTCATTTTTCAGAAGGGACCACCAATCGATAGCCAGCCCTTCAAGAACATACTCATAGGGTAACCAGCCGTAACCTTCGTCGCCCCATCCCGTTCCCCAGGAATTTCTGATCAGAAAAGCTCCTGTCGTTTCCTTACCCCCCTTATTGCTGTTCTTGATCTTCATCCTGTCATCGTAACCCACCGCATCCACGGCGTGACCTCCCAGGACTTTTTCTCCAGGAGTCGGAAAGGGAATTTTTCCTGTTGTTTCCCCCTGTGAGATGGAACTGTAGACCGTAAACCCAAACATGGAGGGAAGGCCAGCCGCCAGAGATGTTTTAATCCGGCGGAGCA
>DATIGG010000208.1:0-15582 GCA_035454825.1 Thermodesulfobacteriota bacterium
AAAGGGAGGGAGAAAACACCTTGTCATCTCCCTGGGCCGACGGGATGCCAGTTATCTCTTCGTAGCCTTCCTGAGCGCCTCATATCTTTGCATTATTATCGGAGTTGTCACAGGGATGATGCCTGCGATAACACTTATGGGCCTGGGAACGATCTGGTTTGGATGGAAGGCAGCCAAGGGAGCATTGAGATACTATAACGATCAAACCCAATTGGTCCCTGTACTGGGCACAAATGTAATTACCATCCTGGGGACACAAGCTCTGTTGGCCCTTGGGTATGTGATTGCTGCGTCAATTCATTTATAATTTAAGTTAAGGGGGGTGTGCTTTCCGATCGCACCTTTAAAGGGTGCGGTCAGGGAACGTACCCTTTATTTTTTGGGGAGAATGAGCCATGAAAATTGAACTAACCAGGCAGAAGGTTCATAACGAATTCACAAAGAAAGTGGAGCTCATCAGCGGGCAGAATCTCTTTGCCTGTTATCAGTGCGGAAACTGTACGGCTGGCTGTCCTGTCTCGTTCGCCATGGAGATCGGTCCCCATGAGGCCATTCGCTATACGCTTTTAGGTCTTGAAGAAGAAGTTCTTGGAGTCAATACCTTCTGGCTCTGCGCTTCGTGTCTCCAGTGCACCTCAAGGTGTCCCAAGGGGATCGATATCGCCAGGGTGATGGATGCCCTGAGAATGGTGGTCTTGAGAAAGAAGGAGAGAAAGGACCACATCCAGATTCCGGATTTCCCGGAAGGATTCCTGGAGAAACTTCCCCAGATCGCCTTTGTCAGCGGCTTCAGGAAGTTCCTCTCCTAAAGGCGCATAGAGCATAGCGCATTGCGCAACGGGAAACTCTCCTCCCTCAATAATATCCTCCCCTTTCGATGGGGGAGGATTAAGGTGGGGGTGGACAAAAAAGGAGATTCCAAAAGTTTTGGTTGGAATTCAGATTTTGATTTCATGAGACGCTCTGCGCTATGCTCTTTGCGCTGCGCGGTGTAGGAGCTGAGATGGATTATCTCTATTTCCCAGGATGTACGCTTTACACGAAAGCGAAGAACCTTGACCAAACTGCTCGGGACTGTTCCCTTCTTTTAGGATTTGAACTGAAAGAGCTGAAGAACTGGACCTGCTGCGGGGCAACCTTCCCTCTGGCCACGGATAACATTATGGCCCTTCTCCCGCCGGCGCGGATATTAGCGAATGCAAGGGAGGAAGGAACAACCCTCACAACCCTCTGCGCCATCTGCTTCAACGTCATCAAAAGGACAAACCGGCTGATCCAGGATGATGGGGAGAAGAGAGATAAGATCAACAATTTCATGGAAAAGAATTACCAGGGGGATCTACGGATCCTTCACTATCTCGAGATTCTGAAAAAGGAGATCGGCTTTCCTCAGTTGAAGGAAAAGGTGAAGAAGTCCCTAACTGGACTGAAAGCAGCCCCTTATTATGGATGTATGCTCCTACGACCTTTTGAAGAGATGAAATTCGATGACAAAGAGAGGCCTTCGATCTTCGAAGAGTTTCTCGAGGCCCTGGGAGCAAAGGCCACCCATTTCCCCTTAAAGATTGAATGCTGCGGATCTTTCCAATCGGTGGGCGCTCCGGAGGTTGCCACCGAATGTGCCTATAAGATTCTTGGTTCGGCCATTAAAAATGGAGCGGAGGCGATTGTTTCCACCTGCCCCATGTGTACCTTCAACATCGATCATAAACAGGCAGACATCAAGAAGAAGTACCTCGACTACAAAGAGGTCCCTGTCTTCTATTTTACTCAGCTTCTTGGAATTGCGATGGGCCTTGATTATCAGAAGTTAGGGTTTGAGCAAAATTCGGTTGACCCCTTGCCTCTCCTGAGAGAGAAAGGTCTTTTGTAATTCCCCGCCCCTTCCCTCTCCCCTTGAGGGAGAGGGTAAGGGTGAGGGGGAGAGTTAAGGGTGTGGGTTGTGAGAAAAGAGATGCGTGGGAACATACAAGCGGAAGCAGGTAAGTCTCAGAATGGTTTTATCAAAAGGGCGATGGTGATTGGTGGAGGCATTGCTGGAATCTCTGCATCCATCGACATCGGAAATGCAGGATATGACGTGGTCCTTGTGGAAAAGCTTCCTTCGGTTGGAGGGCGCATGCTTCAGCTCTCCGAAACCTTTCCAACGCTCGATTGCGCCCAGTGTACGTTAACGCCCAAGACCGTTGAGACAGGTCAACATCCCCGGATTAAGCTTCTCACCTATTCGGAGGTGGATGGAGTCGAAGGCAAGGCCGGAGACTTTACAGTGAGAGTTCGCAGGAAAGCAGGTTATGTCGATTGGGAGAAATGCACGGGCTGCGGCCTCTGCCAGCAGAAATGCCCTTCCAAGAACCCTTCAGAATTTGACCGGGGAATGGGGCTGGGCAAGGCGATCTATACCCTGTCACCTCAGGCTGTCCCGAATAAGCCTGTGATTAACCCTGCCCATTGCCGCTATTTCAAGGAGAAGAAATGCAGGGTCTGTGAAAAGATCTGTCCGGTAGGAGCGATTGATTACGAACAGAAGGATCGTCTTGTGGAGGAGAGGGTTGGTGCGATCATCACAGCAGTCGGTTTTGACCTCCTTCCAAAAGAGCGATTGGGTGAATATGGCTACGGCGAGATTCCCGACGTAATCGACGGTCTTGCCTTTGAAAGGCTCAATTCCGCATCAGGTCCGACGACCGGTGAGATCCGAAGGCCCTCTGACGGGAAGATCCCTAAGGAGATGGTCTTCATTCAGTGCACAGGATCAAGAGATCCCGATCGATACATGCCCTACTGTTCCCGGGTCTGCTGCATGTATACGGGGAAGCACGCCCGGCTTTACAAACATAAAGTCCACGACGGACAAGCTTATATTTTCTATATGGACATCCGCTCCACAGGAAAGGGCTATGAGGAGTTTATTCAGCAAGGAATGGAAGAGGAAGGGATTCTCTATTTGAGGGGAAGAGTCTCCCGGATCTATCGAGACGGAGACAAGGTGATCGTCTGGGGAGTGGATACCTTGACCGGGAAGAAGATTGAGATTTCCGCGGATATGGTCGTTCTGGCTACAGCCATGATCCCCCAGATCGATACAAAGGAGTTAGCTCAAAAACTGGGGATTGCGACTGATGATCACGGTTTTTTAACAGAGGCTGAGAGAAAACTCAGGCCTGTCGAGACCAAAATAGAGGGGATTTATATCGCGGGCTGCAGCCAGGGGCCGAAAGATATCGCTGATGCCGTGGCCCATGCGAATGCCGCAGCCAGCAAAGTCCAAGGGCTGTTTGCACAACATAGAGAAGACCGTAAGGCGTAAGGGGTAAGGCGTAACTCCTTGCGCCTCACGACTTACGACTGACGAGCTTCAGGTTTCCGATATGAAAAAACTGGGTGTTTTTATTTGCCACTGCGGAGTGAACATCGCTGGAACGGTGGATGTCAAATCCGTTGCGGAAAAGATGGGAAAGATTGAGGACGTTGCTCACAGCACCGATTATATCTACATGTGCTCAGAGCCAGGACAGCAAATCATCCGGGAGGCGATTCGAGAGAAGGGGCTTGAGGGTGTGGTTGTTGCCTGCTGCTCACCCAGCATGCATGAGAACACCTTCCGGAAGGCCGTGAAGTCTCAGGGAATGAATCCTTTTCTTTGTGAGATTGCCAACATTCGGGAACAGTGCAGCTGGGTTCATCAAAAAGAGAAGGAAGAGGCAACACGAAAGGCCGCGGAAATCATTGTCGCCACACTCGAGAAGGTGAGAAAGAACGAACAGCTTGAAGCCATTGCCGTGGATATCAACCATAGAGTCCTCGTCATCGGAGGAGGAATTGCAGGAATGACGGCTGGCCTTGATCTTGCCAATGGAGGTTATGAAGTCATCCTGATTGAAAAAGAGCCAGGGCTCGGCGGACACATGGCCCAGCTATCCAGAACCTTCCCGGATCTTGATCCAGCCCTGTCAGGCCTCATTGGGAAGGCTGCAGAGGTCGAGAACCATCCCAAGATCAATCTCCATTGCCATTCGGAACTGGAAGATGTGAAGGGTTACATTGGAAATTTTGACCTGGTGATTCGAAAGAAGCCTACTTTTGTGAATGGGGAAAAGTGCAATGGGTGCGGTCTCTGTATTCAAAATTGCCCTGCAGAGTATGCCGCTCCCTTTGAGAGGGGATTGGGGGTCCGGAACGCCATCGATCTCCTCTATCCGGAAAGTGTTCCCAAGAGACCTTTCATCCATCGCGACCATTGCCTCTATTTTAAGGAGGGAAGCTGCAGGAAATGCGAGGAGATCTGTCCTGAAAAGGCCATCCATTTTGATCAACAAGAGGAGCGCCTCTCCGAAAAGGTTGGAGCCATTGTGGTCGCAACAGGCTATGAGCTCTATCCCGGGGAGGAATTGGGCGAGTATGGATATGGTGAAATTCCGGATGTGATCGATGGCCTCACCTTTGAACGGATGCTCTCCCCCAATGGTCCGACAAAGGGGAGGATCCTGCGTCCCTCCGATGGGAAGATTCCAAAAGAGATGGTCTTTATCCAGTGCGTGGCATCGAGAGATCCGGACCGGTATAAGCCTTACTGCTCAAGAATTTGCTGCATGTATACGGCCAAGCAGGCAAGAATCTATAAAGAGAAGATCCCGGACGGCCAACCCTACATCTTTTACATGGATATCCGCTCTGACTGCAAAGACTACGAAGAGTTTGTTCAAAAGACCGTTGAAGAGAAAGGAATTCTCTATCTCCGGGGCCGGGTCTCAAGAGTCTATCAGGACGATGGAAGGGTGAGGGTCCTCGGAGTGGATACATTGACCGGAAGGATGGTGGAGGTGGCCGCAGACCTTGTTGTGTTAGCGACAGCCGTCGTTCCAAGCCCCGGGATTAAGGATCTTGCTGCCAAACTGAGAGCGACCGTGGATCGGCATGGTTTCTTAACGGAGGCGCACATCAAACTTTACCCTGTTGAGAGTTCAACCAAAGGCATCTACCTCGCAGGTTGTGGCCAGAGTCCGAAAGATATTTCGGACACGGTTTCACAGGCCTCAGCCACGGCAAGTAAGATTCAGGCCCTGCTTTCAACGGATAAACTTCATCAAGACCCGTTGATCGCCTTTGTCGATGAAGGGATCTGCAGCGGTTGCGGGATCTGTGTCGAGATCTGCCCCTATGAAGCAAGGGAGATGGATGAGCGCCGAGGGATTTCGGTCGTCCACAGCGCCCTCTGCCAGGGATGTGGAGCCTGCATTGCTGCCTGTCCCAATTTTGCCTGTGAACTCAGAAACGCAACCTCAGGCCAGGTTCTTAAGATGATGGATGTTTTTACCTAATCCCCCCGACCCCCCTTTAGTAAAGGGGGAGAGGGATTTTAGAGATGGAGGAGATGAGGTTGGAGAACATTACCGTTGACAAGAAATTTGATCCGCAATTCTTGGAAGAAGCTAAAAAGAAAAGCGGTGAAGATCTGAGCCTCTGTTATCAGTGCCTTAAATGCACGGTGGGTTGCCCGACCGCCCCTTACATGGATATCCGGCCTAACAATATCATCCGGATGATCCAGATGGGGTTGAAAAAAGAGGTCCTGGGGAGCAGTGCTATCTGGCTCTGTGTATCCTGCGAGACCTGCGGGACCCGATGCCCGAACAAGATCGATATCGGTGTCCTGATAGACGCCTTAAGAGAAATGGCCATCGAAGAAAAAATCCCGGCGAGAGAGAAGAACATCCATCTCCTCCACGAGGCGTTTGTTCAGAGCATAAAAAGAGGAGGTCGGGTCCATGAGGCGACCATGCTCATCGACTATAAACTGCGAAGCAAAGACTTTCTCACAGACCTCCTTCCCGGTATGATGCTCTTCCTGAAAGGAAAGATTCCCTTGCTTCCCAGTCTCATCAAGGGGAGGCATGAGATCAAGAGAATCTTTGAGAGGTGTGAAAAGTAAAAACAGGCAGGAAGAATGGAATAACGGAATAAGGAAGGATGGAAGGTTGGAATATTGGAATAATGGGTCAGAACTATGAATGAAGTATTTGGACATCGGATTCGACTTTTCACTTTTCTTGGTCCAGGATTTTCCCATTACTCCATTATTCCACCATTCCATCATTCCATTATTCCAGAGTTGTGTTTTGGAGGATTACAATGAGGTTCTCTTATTTCCCGGGATGTACTGATCATTCAACCTCGATCGAGTATGGAATGTCCACGCATGAAGTCTTTAAGACGCTGGAGGTGGATTTGGTCGAGATCGAGGATTGGAACTGTTGTGGCGCTGCAGCCACCCACAGTATCAATCATCTTCTCTCCCTCTGCCTCCCTGCCAGAAACATTTCGAAGGCGCAGGCAAGCCAGGCCGGACCTCTGGTCGTTCCCTGTGCCGGGTGCTTTAACATGCTGAAGCGAACCGAATATGCACTCAAGGGTGATGAAGGGAAGCGGAAGAAGATCGAAGAGATCGTTGGATTTACTTACCAGCCCTCTCTCGAAATTCTGGCCCTCATGGATGTGGTCTTGAATCGAATCGGCCTTGAAAAGGTTCAGGGAAGGGTGAAGAGGGCTCTCAAAGGATTGAAGGCTGCCTGCTACTATGGATGCGCCCTGGTTCGGCATCCGAAGATCACCGGATTGGATGACCCGGAGAATCCTCAGTACATGGACCGGTTGATGAAAGCCCTTGGTGCAGAGCCGGTTCAGTGGTCCTACAAGGTCGATTGTTGCGGAGCAGACCTGGCCCTTACTTACGGGGGTACCGTAAAGAAGATGGTAGGAAAAATCGTGCAGAGGGCGAAGGAGGCTGGAGCACAGTGTCTGGTCACTTCCTGTGGTCTCTGTCAGGCCAATCTCGAGATGAGGCAGGAGATTGGTCTCCCTGTCTTTTACTTTACCGAGTTGATGGGGGTTGCCTTCAATGTTGAAAAGAGGGACCAGTGGTGGAAGAAGCACATGATTTCTCCCAAGCCATTGCTGGAATCCATGGGACTGACATGAATCCGCAGGAGGTTGGAGGGCAGAGGGTTAAGCCTCCGGCCTCAAGCCTCAAACGATTTAAAAGGGGCAGTGATGGTTCAAAAAAAAACAAGGGGTGACAAAGGAGCAGCGCTGGTGGTGGGGGCTGGAATTGCAGGGATGCAGTCGGCGCTTCTTTTAGCGGAGATGGGTACGAAGGTCTTTCTCCTGGAGCAGGGACCGGCAATTGGCGGTTACTTCCCTCTGCTCGACAAAACTTTTCCGACAAACTCCTGCGGGGTCTGTTTCATGAGTCCCACGCCTCCTGCCTTCTGTCCGATTTATGAATGCCGCCTCCATGATAATATCGAACTCCTTCCTTATTCCGATATAACCGGGGTGGAGGGGAAGGAAGGAGATTTCAGAGTTTCTGTCCTCCGAAAGCCCAGATTTGTCGATCCCAAGCGTTGCACCCTCTGTGAAGCCTGCATCAAGGTCTGCCCGGTAGAGGTGGAGAGAGAATTTGGTGGCGGGTTAGAGAAGCGGAAGGCGATCTATCTTCCTTTTCCCCAGGCTATCCCCCACAGTCTCATCATCGACCCGAAGACCTGCACCCGTTGCGGGGAGTGTGTGAAAGCCTGCGGTCCAGGGGCGATTAACCTTGACGAGAAAGAGGAACAGGAGACGATTCATGCCGGAGCCATCCTCCTCGGATTTGGGTTTGAGCCATTCATGGCTCAGAGGAAGGGGGAGTACGGTTTTGGCCGGTATGCAAATGTCCTTTCGAGCATCCAGTTTGAGAGGATGCTCTCCACCTCGAGCCCAACTCAAGGACTACCCATCCGGGTCTCGGATGGGAGAAAGATGGAGCGGATCGCCTTTATCCAGTGCGTGGGATCGCGGGATCCTTCGTGCGGGCAGGAACACTGTTCCACCATCTGCTGCATGTATGCTACCAAGCAGGCCATGATTGCGAAGGATCGTTCTCCGGACTTGAACGTGACCTTTTTCTATATGGATATCCGCCCCATGGGAAAGGACTACGAACGATACTATGAGCGGGCAAAGGCAGAGTACGGGATCGAATATAAACGCTGTGCGATCTCATCGGTCAAGGAGCTTCATCCTTCAAAAAATGTTCTCATCACCTATGTCAAAGAAGATGGGACCTTTGAAGAGAAGGAGTATGATGCCGTTGTCCTCTCCCTCGGGTTTACACCCCCAAAGAGCATTGCCGATTTCGCAAAGGCGATCGGTCTTGATCTCAATCCTCAGGGATTCTGCCAGACTGAAGAGTTCACTCCTTCCCAGACCTCGCTCAAGGGAATCTTTGTCGGAGGAGCCTTCCGCAACCCCAGGGACATCCCGGAGAGCGTGGTCGAGGGTTCAAGCGCAGCGGCTGCCGCTGCTTCTTTTCTCGCCCGTCAGCGACTTCCGGTTCCAGCCAAGGAATACCCTGCAGAAGGAGGTCTGTCTGAGGAGATCCCGAAGATCGGTGTCTTCATCTGTCACTGCGGAGAAGAGCTGAAGAAAATTCTTACCCTACCCGATCTTGTTCAAGGGGCGAAACAGAGCAGAGAGGTGGCCCATGTGGAGGAGGTTGGTTTGGCCTGTCTGCCCGATGATCTGGACGTGATCAAAAGAAGGATTGGAGAGCTTGGCCTCAATCGGGTCGTCGTGGCAGGATGTTCCCGCTGGGAGATCCGGAGGCCGATTGAAGAGATGGCAAGAGGGATGGGATTTAATCCTACCCTGATCGAGTATGCCAATATCCGGGAGCAATGCGCCCTTGTCCATGAAAATCATCCCAGATTAGCGACAGAAAAGGCTGTGGCCCTGATCAAGATGGCGGTGGAGCGAGCCAGAAGGATTCAGCCGATCCAAAAAGGAAGACAAAAAGTTGAAAAGAAGGGGTTGGTGGTAGGCGGAGGGCTCTCCGGTATGACCGCTTCTCTTCGACTTGCGGAGCAGGGATATGAAGTCTTTCTGGTCGAGAAAGAAAAAGAGCTGGGTGGAAATTTGAGGGAATCTTTCTATACCTTGAGAGGATCTGATCCACAGGCCCTTATGCGGGATATCATCCGGAAGGTTGGCGAGAACGGAAAGATCCATCTCTTAACTGAGGCTGAAGTGACAGGATTTGAGAGGAAGAATGGTTACTATCGAACGAAGATCAGCCATCAGGCAGAAGAAACGGTGCTGGACCATGGGACGCTCATCCTTGCCACAGGCGGAAAAGAGATCACTCCAAAGGGTTACCTCTATGGAAAAGATCCTCGTGTGATCACCCAGCGACAGTTGGAGAAGATGATTCACCGGAAGGATGAGAGTCTGAAGGATGTCCGCTCCGTCGTGATGATCCAGTGTGTCGGCTCCAGAGACGAAGATCATCCCTACTGCAGCCGGGTCTGCTGCGGTCATGCCGTGAAGAACGCGCTCAGGCTCAAGGAAAGGGACCCCCATACGAATGTTTATGTCCTCTATCGCGATGTGAGGACTTACGGATTTTACGAGACCTACTACCATGAGGCGCGTGGAAAGGGAGTAGTATTCATCCGGTACGACCTGGACAATAAGCCCAGTGTGGCACCCGAGCAGGGAGAACTTCAAGTATCGGTCTTTGATCCGGCCCTGGGCAGCCGTGTCAATCTTTTGGCAGACCGTGTTGTTCTCAGCGCAGGGATTGAGCCTCACGACAACCGGGAACTGGCGAAACTTTTTGATGTGGAGCTTAACCCTGACGGCTTCTTTGAGGAGGCCAACCCCAAGTCTGCTCCTCTTGATTTTGTGGACCGTGGAAAATTCTTCTGCGGCCTTTGCCATTCTCCCAATCACATGGAGGATGCGATCTCCCAGGGGAGCGCGGTGGCGGCTCGGGCCGCAGCGATGCTTTCCAAGGAAGTGGTCGAGGAGAAGGCCCATTTGGCCTATGTCATCAAGAGGCTCTGCTGCGGATGCGGCCTCTGTGTCACTGTTTGTCCTTATGGAGCAAGGGTTCTCAACGAAGAGGAAGGGAAGGCAGAGGTGATCGGAAGCCTCTGCCAGGGTTGTGCTTCCTGTGTCATCGCATGTCGGAACACAGCCTGCCAGCAGCGGAATTATGAGAAAGAGCTGAATATGGCTGTCCTGGATGCAGCCCTCGATTAAATATGCGTAAGGGGCAAGACGTAAGGCGTGAGGAAAAAGATGAAGAAAGACTACTTACGACTAACGACTTACGACTCACGGAGGTATTGATAATGGCTGAATTTGAACCGAGGATTGTTGCCTTTCTGTGTCACTGGTGTACCTATACCGGTGCAGACCTCGCAGGAACAACCCGGCAGCAATATCCACCCAATATCAGGGTTATCCATCTGATGTGCTCAGGAGCGGTCGATTCGATCTATGTACTGAAGGCCCTGATCGATGGAGCAGATGGGGTTCTGATCGGGGGATGCCATCCCGGCGACTGTCACTACCAGACAGGAAACTACAAGGCTCGGAGAAGGCTTGCCATTCTGAAAGGCATCCTGAACGAGATGGGAATGACTGACGAACGGATCTGGCTGAGATGGATCAGCGCCAGCGAGGGGAAGCTCTTTGCTGATACCGTCACAAAGATGGTTGATGAATTGAAGAAGATGGGTCCTAATCCCATCAAGGAGCTCTGGAATGCCTAAAGGCGCTCAGCGCATAGGGAATAGCGTCAACCCTTGTCCCCCCTTGCTAAAGGGGAGGTGTGGGGGGATTAAATAGTGTCTGTCCATAAATTGCGGTTTTCATGAAAGGTCGTCATTCCGGCGGAAGCCGGAATCCAGTGTTTTCAAGGGTCTCTGGATGCCGGATCAAGTCCGGCATGACGGCCTGACAGAGTTTATGGACAGACTCTAAATAGACAGGAGACACGGACACGGATAACGTGGTTCTATAGAGGAAAGGAGATTTGTTAAACATGGCGAAGCAGGCAGTGCTGAAGGTTTCAGAAGGGAAAACGGAGGAGGCCATCACCGGCTTTCTCAGATCGCTTTTAGAAAAAGGAGTGGTAGAGGCTGTCCTCATACCCAAAATGCTCCCTTCTGGAGACGGGATCGTCCAGACCCTGATCCACGACCCTGAAAAGCTTAAGGGAGTGAGTGTCCTCTCGCCTACCATGCCGGTTCAATCCGCAAGGGTTACTTCCAGTCTCACCGGAAAAAATCTGGGAAAGAAGGTGGCAGCCCTGTTAAAGGCATGCGAGATAAGAGCCGTTGTAGAGCTGACCAAGTTCCTTCAGGTGAAACTCGACAACCTCTACCTCATTGGCGTTGATTGCCCTGGGACCTTTGAAGTGCCTGATTTTGCAAAGATGGCTCAAGAAGGAAAGGGAGGGGAGAACCTGGTCAAGGAATTGCTCACGGGGATGGAGAAGGGCGATGTTCTTCCACCGCAAGGTTATACCTTTCGTACCGCCTGCCAGATGTGTGAGTATCCTGTCCCGCAAGCCGATGTTGTGCTCAAGCTCTTCGGATATAAGACCGACCAGGAGATCGGCGTTGAGATCGGAGAGAAACTGGAAAAAGAGATTGAGGAGAAAGGAATTCTTTCCTTGATCGGAGAGAAGGATCCGACAATCAGGACCGAAGTTGTCAATAAAGTTATTGCCGGGAGAACGAAAAAGAGGGACGGGACCTTTAAGGAATTCAAAGGAGTGGTTAAAGACCTTCGCTCTTTCTTAGACCGTTTTTCAACATGCATCCGGTGCCATAATTGCATGGTCGCCTGCCCAATCTGCTACTGTAAGGAATGTGTCTTCAGGACCGCGGTATTTGAGCACGAGGGTGACCAATTCATTCGGTGGGCTGATCGAAAGGGCGGGATCCGAATGCCGACCGATACCCTGATGTTCCACCTTATCCGTATGTCTCATATGGTGACCTCCTGTATCGGTTGCGGCCTTTGCGACAGCGCCTGCCCGAGCCGGCTGCCTGTTGCAAGTCTCTTCCGGAGTGTGGGTGATAAGATACAGAAAATGGTCCAATATGTTCCAGGAAGAGATGTGAAGGAGGCGCCACCCGTGGCCACCTTTAAAGAAGATGAATTAAAGATCGAATCAGGAGCCCTATAAAAAGGAAAACTCGAAGCACGAAATCCGAAATTCGAAACAAGCACGAATTTCAAAAATTCGACTGAACCAAACAATCTGTAAGATGTTTTAAATTTTGAAATTTGGATTTTGGATTTGTTTCGAATTTCGATATTCGGATTTCGAATTTTTACGCGAGCTCTGGGCTTTGCGTACTTAGGAGGTAGAGATGGAAGCTGAAAAGAAGGAAAGAGAGGATCTCGTTCCCATTTTTCTTATGGGCAAGCGGTATGAAGTCCCATCTTCTCTGACCATTCAAAAGGCGATGGAATATGCCGGATATCAGTTGATCCGGGGTTGTGGATGCCGGGGAGGAATCTGTGGCGCCTGCGGGACGGTCTACCGGTTTCCGGGAAGCTTTAAGATCGAAGTAGGTTTGGCCTGTCAGACGATTGTTCAGCCAAACATGTATCTGGCGCAGATTCCATTCTTCCCGGCCACGAAAAGCGTCTATGACATTGAAAAGGTTAAGCCGAGCATCGAGACGCTGGTGAAAGCCTATCCGGAATTGCTGCGTTGCCTCCAGTGCAACACCTGCACCAAGTCCTGTCCCATGGACATCGAAGTGATGGATTATATCGCGGCAGCGATGCGGGGAGACGTTGCCCGCCTGGCAGAACTCTCTTTTGACTGTGTCATGTGCGGACTCTGCACCTCGAGATGCCCTGCGGAGCTTTGCCAGTATAACATTGCGATTTTAGGAAGGCGTCTCTACGGGAAATATGTCGCACCCAGGGCGGAGCACATTGCCAGGATGGTGGAACAGGTCAATCAGGGCAAGTACGAAAAGATGCTTCAAGAGTTGATGAAAACGGATGAAGACACGTTAAAGAAGCTGTACAACGAGAGAGAGATGGAGCCCGAGGGGACGGGCGAAGAATGGACTCCAAAAGAGAATACGTACCTTTAAAAAATCTAAATTCGAAGCACGAAATCCCTGCCTTCGCCGAAGCGGTTTCGCGCAGGCAGGCGAAATTCGAAACAAGCACAAATGTTCGAAAATACCAATGACCCAAATAAATGAAAACCGTTTTGAATTTTGAATTTTGAATTTTGGATTTGTTTCGGATTTCGATATTCGAATTTCGAATTTTTCGATGGGTTAAGACGCATCGAGAGTTGGAGGCAGTCATGGCATATACAAGTGAATTGAAAGAATTAATCAAGAGGGTGGAGGCAACACGGCCTGCCAGGGTTGAAAAAAAGAAAAAAGGAGAGGAATTTCCACTCCTGTCTTTGAAAGAAAGGGAGGAAAGGTTGAGAAAGTACCATCCTGATTTCAAAGAGGGTTCAAGGAGGGAGATCCGTGTTGGACCCAGTAAAGGGTATTCTATCTCTCCAGAAATCGTCGACCTGCTCGAGGCAAAGAGCCGGGTCAATCCTGATACAATCGATCTCACAAAGATTGCTTATGAGACCGATGTCCTTGTGATTGGCGGGGGAGGAGCAGGAACCTCTGCTGCCCTCATGGCACAAGAGCATGGGGTCAAAGTCATTATTGCTACAAAATTGAGACACGGCGATGCCAACACGATGATGGCTGAAGGAGGGATTCAGGCGGCCATCAAAGGGGAAAAGGATTCTCCATATTATCATTACCTCGATGTGATCGGCGGAGGCCATTTTAAAAATGTGCCAGAGTTAGTCCACACTCTCGTCACAGAGGCTCCGAAGGTCATGGCCTGGTTGGAAAACCTCGGATGTATGTTGACAAAGTATCCGGATGGAAGTCTCCGATCGCTCCATGGTGGAGGAACCTGCCGGAAGCGGATGAACTATGCTGCTGACATCACGGGTGCCGAGATCATGAGAACCCTCCGGGACGAAGCAAGAAACCGGGTGCAGGACATCAAGGTCCTTGAATTTTCGCCAGCCGTAGAATTGATCTTGAACGAGCATGGCCATTGCGCGGGTGCGGTTCTTTATAATCTGGAGACCGAAGAATATTTTGTCGTCAAGGCAAAGGCAGTGATCATGGCTACGGGGGGTTCGGGAAGACTCCACATTCAGGGGTTTATGACCACCAATCATTATGGCGCCACGGGAGACGGTCTTGTTTTGGGTTATCGGGCTGGGGTGGAGGTCTGTTTTCTTCACACGGTTCAGTACCATCCCACGGGGGTCGCCTTTCCGGAGCAAGCGGAAGGCATCCTGATCACAGAGAAGTTCAGGGGAGCAGGCGCCAATGTGCTTAATATCGATGGCGAACGGTTCGTCAACGAGCGGGAGCCGAGGGATGTTGAGTCGGCCTGCTTCATCCGGGAGGCAACCGAGATGGGGAAGGGCATTCCAACCCCAGCGGGAAAAGTGGGTATCTGGTTGGATTCCCCGATCATCGACATCCTGATGGGAGAAGGAGCAGTCAGGAGAGAGTTTCCCGGAAAATATATCCTGTTGAAGCGGTTTGGGATCGATATCTCTAAGGAGCCCATGCTCGTTTACCCTACGCTTCATTACCAGAATGGCGGACTGGAGTATAACAGTCGTTGCGAAACCACTATTCCGGGATTTTTCTCATCAGGGGAGGTCTCAGGTGGCGTCCATGGAGAGAACCGGTTGATGGGGAATTCCCTCCTCGATGTGTGTGTCTTTGGAAGGATCGCTGGAGTGAGCGCTGCCCAGTACGTGAAAGAAAAAGCGAAGGATGGGAGACTGAACTTAGACCACGTCCGAAAATACCATAAAGAGTTGGAGGAGGCAGGCATCGTCACCGATCGGGTTGCCCCGATGCTGCTTCCCGATTACTCCAATCCAAAGGTCCGTGAGCGTCAACTGACTGCCCAGTATGTGGGGACCATCCGGTAATAATACCCATACGGTGCAAGGATTCAAAGAGAAGAGTGTCCAAGAATGGCTTTAAGTTTTTTCAATTGAATCCTTGCTCCTGAAATCCCTCTATCTTTCTGCAGGCTTTTGACAAGAATTACTTCTTAAATTCGATGGGCTGAGAGCAGGCGTTCCCACCTGCGTTGTAGTCGTAGACCATCCGGGCACCATAGTCAGCACCAACCGACATGACTCCCAATAACGCCAAAAATAGAAGAATAAAGAACAGCCTGCCTTTTTTAGGAAAGAGCCCTCCAAACAGGGCCCAGGCCGCCAGGACAACGCTCATGCCCAACGTCGCAAGCATCAATTTTTCGTGGGTTTCTAAGAGATGTTCACGGACAGATAAAGAGACCATGACCCCTTCCTCTGCGTAGAGGCCTGTTCCAACAGCAGCGGCTGCAGAGAGTGTCCCAAGAACGAGGAGCATGAATCCTGTGAATGCAAGTTTGTCCCTGTTGAGGACCCAGGCCAGGACATAAAAGAGTGCAGCCCCCATCAGAAAAGCAATCGGGAAATGGACTGCTATCGGGTGGATATTCTGAAGGTGCTGCACTCCTGGGAGAAGGGTTTCTAACATAATGCCCACAACAAATTGTCACACGCAAACGCTGAAAATACTCCGATTAATTAGGTTACGGTTACGAAGCCCGTTTCGTTGAGGGTCAGACGGTTACGTAAATTTCTTAAGCGGTCCGACCACACTCACCGCCCTG
>DATIGG010000209.1:0-5171 GCA_035454825.1 Thermodesulfobacteriota bacterium
TTCCTAATGCAGCCAACCGGTCTGCTTGACGGAGCCTCCTCTCAAGGGCTTTGATCTCTGTAATATCCTGGAACACAGCCAGAGCGCCCATCTTCTTTCCTACTCCGTCGGTCAAGAGAGAGGTGCTGACCGTTAACCAGAGGCTTCCTTCCATTTTCTTCAACTCCATTTCAGCATGAAAGATGCCTTTCTCACAGGATAAGGTCTCGACCATCATCTGGCCTAAAGGAGAAGGATGACCAAAGGCCTGTTCCATCAAGCAGCCTTCAATTTCCTCTCGGTTCTTGCCCAAGATTCGTTCAGCCATCTCATTGATCGTAACGATTCGGTTATCGAGGTCGACTGTGATGAGACCATTGGTCATCGAGGCAAGGATATCATCCGCATAGGCTTTCAGAGAAGTAATCTCTCGAAGGCGCTTCTCCAACTCGGTTCGCTGAAGCCGGATCTCCCCGATCATATAGTTGAAGTTGCGGCTGAGTTCTTCAATCTCATCACCGGTGCGGATATCCATGGTTAGATCGAGATTTCCCTTGGCCGCGGAGATAGTGGTATCCACCAGTTTTGAAATGGGACGGACGATGCGCCTGGCAAAGAAAATTGATCCTAAGATTCCAAGGAGAATGGCAAAGCCCCCGATCAAGAGGAGGTTCAGCCGAGTCTTTGATATTTGATCATACATCCTTTCGAGAGAGAGACCGATTCGAGCCGTACCCCACTTTTCTGCCGATTCTTTAATATAGACGGGAATCGAGATATCCAGGATCAGCTTCTTCATCTCCTTTGAACGGAAGGATTGGATTAGTGGTTCTTTAGCGTTGAGGGCTTTCTGGCTGATCTCATCGGTTAAGACCATGCCTTGCTTCTCGTCATGGCCGCTGTAGACGGCCACACGATTTTCCTTATCGTGAATGATTACATAGGCAATGTCTTCTTCCTGGGCTACTCTTCCTCCATTCTGCTGCAAGACGACATAGTTATAGGTAAGAAGAGCATTGGTGCTTACTGCCGCAAGATTCTGGGCAACGGCCGTCCCCCTCTTCCGGGCTTCTCCTGCGATGATTTCTGACTGTCGTTTCTCTACGAGCAAGATGATGAGGACCATTAGAAAGAGGATCAAAATGGACGAGTAGAGAATGAGTCGGGTTTGAAGGGATATCGATTTAAAGCGATCTTTAAAAGCCATCCGAGTTCTGAAGTAGACGCACTAATTCCCTTTGCTTAACCAGATTTTTTTCATCTGGATATAAGCTCCTCCCAGGGCATTGAGCTCAATTCCGTTGACATAAGGCTGAAAGATCCACTGGAGTAGATGGTTGACCATCGGAACAATGGGTGCATCATCGAGAACGGTCTCTTCGATCTTTCGATATAGTTCCATCCTTTTGAGGTAATCCCTCTCTGCTTTTGCCCGATCGAGAAGGCGGTCGACTTCGGGATTAAAGTAAGCGGTATAATTGTAGCTGGATTTCGAATGGAAAAGGGTTCCCAAGAAGTTGTCTGGATCCGGAAAATCCGCATACCATGCGTACATGAACATCGGTGCTTTCTTCGTCGTAAGAATCTCTTGAAATCTTGGCCATTGGGTCTCGTAATGGATATTCAGAGTAATCCCGTTCTTAGAGAGCGAGGATTTCACCAAGTCCAATTCTCTTACAGCCAATTCAGATCGGGCGGCAGACCAGAAATCGATTGAAGGGAACCCCTTTCCCTCCGGATATCCCGCTTCCTTTAGTAATTCCCCTGCCCTTGATGGCTGATAGCCAGAGGTAGCTCTGATAGGTTGATATCCGGGCATTCCTAAGGGAATGATCCGGTCCGTCAGATGAGCCTTTCCCTTAAGGATCTCTCTTCCAATTTCGTCTTTCGGAACTGAAAGATTGATAGCTTTTCTAATCTGTTTTGTTTTTAAGGCACTAAACTGAGAGTTCAGCCCATAAAAACGGAGGGAGAGAACGGGTTTTTGAAAAAACATGTATTGGGCAGACCGACTCATTTCTTCCACTTCATTGAAAGGAATCGGCGAGTCTTCCAATTCTCCTGATTTGAACAGACGCAAGATTTCTTCTCTCGGGCTTCCGTGAAAAATCTTAAAGATGATTCTGTCCAGGCAAGGCCTTCCCTCAAAATAGTCGGGATTTGCATCAAGGATAATCTGTTCCCCTTCCTTAGACGAAACATACTTAAAAGGCCCCGTGCCAACAGGTGCTCTTCCAAATTGAATCTCTGATTTCTCAACCTCTTCTTGAGGCAGCACTTTAAATTTATTCATTCCCAAGATTAAAATGAACGGGGTATAAGGCTCTGATAGCTTAATGATAAACGTGTATCTGTCGGGTACGATAAATCCTCTTACGCTCTGGGCAGTTCCGTCCTTGAATTCCCTTGAACCAATGACCCGGTCCAAAAAAGTGGCGGCAGGTGATTTGACTTTGGCATCCAGGATTCGAGTTAAGGAATAGGCCACATCCTTCGCTGTCAATTCTCTTCCATGATGGAATTTCACGCCCTGTCTTAAATAAAAGGTATAGGTGAGGCCATCGGGAGAAATTTTCCATGATTTGGCAAGGCAGGGAATGATATTCAGATCTTTATCGAATTGAACGAGGCCGTCGAAAATTTGTTGAAGGACAGTGACCGAGTAAATGTCCACAGCGACTGCGGGATCAAGCGTTTTCGGGCCAAATTCAAGAGGTCTTCTGTAAATTCCTCCCTTTGCGGGAATGTCTTTTCCTTGTGGGAAAATAGATGGACATAACGTCGGGCAGGACAAAGCGGTTATGAGGCAGAAGAAAAAAACGAAAATAGCCCTGTTTCTCTTCATCATCAAACCCTTTAGAATTTTATATATATAAAGAGAAACAGGGAGAATGTCAAAGGGAAAATAAAACGAGGGAAAATAAAAAGGCATCTCCTTTATAAGAAAATGCCTTTTAAAAAATGGGGCGTCTATGATGGTTTAGATATTGCGGATGCGGATGGAGAAAATCCGTAGAAATTAATATCCGCCGCCTTCGGCCATAACAGGCAGCACATAGGCCATCACGGTTGCAGCAACGATGAGAAGTTCGATTGCAATCCTTTTCATGCTATCACCTCCTTCAAAATGATATTTGATCCAATAATCAAAAATAAGAACGGTTTTTTAATGAGCAAGATGGATGCCAATAAGAAAAAATTCAGATTTTCGCGGGGAAGGCCACATAACTCATTGTTATTAAATGAGTTCAAAATATATCTCCTTTAATTACCTTTGGAACATCGTCTGAAGAATCTGCTTATAATGATTGGCGCAAAATTTCTGAAAAAGCGTTTAAGGAGGGAAACTGGTTGATTTAACAGAGAGATTATTACTGCACAGAATTATAGGCAAATGACAAAAATATAGGCAATTTACCCAGCTATTTTTTTAACAAAATCCCAAACTGTTTTGCTTTCTGGATAAGGGTATTCCGGTTAATCCTGAGGAGTTTGGCAGCCTCGGACTGATTCCAGTCGGCTGCTTCGAGGACGTTGAGAAGGATCCGCTTTTCGAATTCTTCCCTGATCTTGATGAGCCCCACTTTTTTGTATTCTGGATCCTGGGGTTCCCGATCCGAATTCATCAAGATCTCTATAGGGATATGCTTTAAATCGATGAACTCTTCTGCGGTGGAAAGGACGACGATCCTTTCGATAAGGTTTTCAAGCTCCCGGATGTTTCCAGGCCAGTGATATCGAGACAAAACATCGAGGGCCTTTCTCGTAAATCCTGGAATCTTTTTATTGAAGGCGCTATTGAATTTGTTTAGGAAATGATTGGCTAAAAGGGGAATGTCTTGTTTTCTCTCTCGAAGCGGTGGAATCGGGATCGGAACAACATTGAGTCGAAAGTAGAGGTCCTGGCGAAATCTTCCACTTAGGATGGCATCCTCCAGGTTGGTGTTGGTGGCTGCAATAACTCGGATGTCGACCCTGATTGGCTTACTGGATCCGATTCGTTCAATCTCCCGCTCCTGCAGAACTCGAAGCAGTTTAGCCTGAAGATCGGAGCGTAAGGTAGAGATCTCGTCGAGAAAGAGAGTACCTCCATTGGCATACTCAAACTTTCCAATGGTTCGGGTATGGGCCCCAGTAAACGCCCCCTTCTCATGGCCAAACATCTCGCTTTCCATAAGTTCAGAGGGAATGGCCGCGCAGTTGATCGCAACGAAGGGGCCATTCTTTCGATTCCCCTGCCGGTGGATCGAGCGGGCAATAAGTTCTTTTCCTGTTCCGCTTTCACCACTAATCAAGACATTTGTGGAGGTATAAGCCACTTTCTTGATCAGTTGAAAAATCTCGAGCATTGCTTTGGTTTGACTGACGATCTGATCAAATCCCCGGGATTCCTCCACCTCCCTCCGGAGGAGATTGAGCTCGCGATGAAGCCTCTGTTTACTGATCACTCGGTTCACAGTCGAGAGGATGTCCTCTGGTTCAAACGGCTTTGTAATATAGTCATAGGCACCTGATTTGATGGCATCGGCTGCCTTTCGAGCCAGGTTGAGGGCTGAGACCATGATGACATCGATCTCCTCATCCTGCTCTTTGATCCTGCGGAGAACCTCCAGCCCGTCCATTTCGGGCATATTCACGTCTAGAAGAACGATATCAATGGCCTCTCGCTGAAGGTTTTCCAAGGCCTCTTGGCCGTTCACCGCGGTGAGAATGTGATAGTCGTCCTCGAGGATCGCTTCCAAAGACTCCCTGGCACCTAATTCATCATCAACAATGAGGACACGCGGTTTTAGTTCCATTCGAAGCTAATATAAAGGAAACACCTTTTATCGTCAAGGATCGGGGCAAGCATTCCTCTCACGCACTGGAGAAATGTGGGGAACTTTTAAAAAGAACTTTTCTTCTTTTCTTCTTCATTGGGTTAAGGATGTTTTATGACCGATTTAAGAAGTCAAGGCGTCCCATGGAAGTGACGATCTTGAGAGAGAATCGACTGCTGCAACGTATGGTAGTGTTCTCTGTACGTGTTTCGGCAATGGGTTTTAACGGGCAAACCGCAGAGGAAGAGACTCACGACCTAAATCTGACAGGCAATGTCAGACCGACCCTTGCCATTCATTATTGAGGATTTCCACCTGTAGAATTAAACCGCTGCGCGGTAGAAACAAAGGTTGGTGGTGAAGCATCCATTC